>JBILYL010000054.1:0-11039 GCA_044377775.1 Bacteroidia bacterium | reverse complement strand
TGATACTGATAAGACGCGGACGTTTTAAGACTGATTGCATAATTTAAAATTTGATTCGATGCTCCGCAATTAAATGGGCTCGGGGCATGCTCTGAATCTTTTTTTATGTTTTTACTTCTTATATTAATTACTCCGGATCGCCTCCACAGGATCCAGTTGCGATGCGCCATAAGCAGGCACAAAACCAGAAACCACACCAATAAGGATCGAGATTGTAAACCCTAAAATAATGTTGGAACGACTCAATGAAACGTCCATACCAATGGAATCACCAATCGCCAATGTAAGCAGGAAAACGATAAGTAATCCGATCACACCACCGATAAGGGACAGAAAAACAGCCTCAAATAAAAATTGTGAAAGGATAAAATAATTTTTTGCCCCCAAAGATTTCTGAATTCCGATAATGTTGGTCCGTTCTTTCACCGAAACAAACATGATGTTGGCAATACCGAATCCACCTACTAAAATGGAGAACCCTCCGATCACCCAACCAACAATACCAACTACACCAAACAAACTGTCAAACTGGGTAGAGATCAAACTGGTTTGATTGAGTGCAAAATTATCATCAGAACGAGGATGCAGCTTTCGGATCGAACGCATTAAACCGGTAAGTTCATCTATCAGATCATCGTTACTGATACCGGGTTTGGCGCGGACTAAAATCTGAGGATCCAGGTCTTCACTTCTGATGTCCACCAAACTTCGTGCATAATTGATCGGCACCAGCACCTCTGTATCCACACTTCCACCTAAAATGCTTTCGCCTTCTTTTTTAAAAACACCGATCACGGTGACCTTTGCGCCATTCACTTTCACCGATTCACCGATTGGATTCTGATTTGGGAACAGCGCTTTTGCAAGCACATCACCAATAACAGCAACAGGTCTGCCGGAAGCTGATTCAATTTCAGTGAAATAACGGCCGTCAGCGATCTCAAAATTCTTAACGCGGTCGTACTGATGAGAAGCACAGTTAATATTGACATTTTCGATGCTGCTGCTTTTGTGTTTTATAGTTATGCGGGCGCTTGCAAGAAAGGCTGCAGACTGCGCACCATCGCACTGTTCAAGAATCTGATTCAACTCAGGGTAGTCCGGTACTGGACGGTTCATATATTTCCACCAGGGATAATTCGGTCCGAAGGTCCATGGCCATTTCTGAACAAAAACCACGTCATCACCCAGACTTTGCACACTTTTTCGAAGGTTTTGCTCTAAAGAATCGACAACCGTAAAAACAATGATGATGGCAAAAATACCAATGGTAATGCCCAAAAGCGAAAGAAATGTACGCAATTTATTTCCCACAAGGGAATTAATTGCAAATGAAATACTCTCCCGTAACAAACCAAAAACGATCATCTGAAAAATTGATTTTAACAATGCAAATGTACCAAAAAAAGTTGCCTGAATTTCAGCAAAATTTCGAAGGCAAAAAAAGCGTGGAAATTCGCGTTATTAACAAAAACAACATTTATCAACAATGTACGTTTAACTCCGTAGAACGCATAAAAATTAATACTTTTGTAAGAGAAATTTAACAACAGTTATGAGCGGAACAATAAAGATAAAAAATGCACTTATTTCAGTGTATTACAAAGATAATTTAGAACCTGTAATACATCAATTGAGTGCATTGGGAGTAAAAATATTCAGCACCGGTGGAACACAAGAATTTATCGAAAAGCTTGGTGTTGCTGTTACTCCGGTTGAAACACTTACTTCATATCCATCTATTTTGGGTGGCCGCGTAAAAACATTGCATCCTAAAATTTTTGGCGGAATCCTTAGCAGAAGAGAGTTACAGAGCGACATCGACCAGCTGGAAGAATATGAGATCCCTGAAATTGATTTAGTAATCGTTGACCTTTATCCTTTTGAAGAAACTGTAAAATCAGGTGCTCCGGAACAAGACATCATTGAAAAAATTGATATCGGAGGTATTTCTTTGATCCGCGCAGCAGCAAAAAATTTTAAAGATGTAGTGATCGTTTCTTCAAAAAATGATTACACGTATTTGCATGATACCATTTTAGTTTCTCAGAAAGGTTCATCAACATTGGCCGACAGAAAACATCTTGCAGCATGTGCTTTCAACATTTCCTCTCATTACGATACAGCCATCTTCGCATATTTCAATGGAGGTGAAACAACCGCATTTAAACAAAGTATTCAAAATGCACAAGTATTACGTTATGGCGAAAACCCTCACCAAAAGGGTGTATTCTATGGCAATCTGGATGAAATGTTTTCCAAATTAAATGGAAAAGAATTATCGTACAACAACTTATTGGATGTAGATGCTGCTGTGAGTCTGATCGCTGAATTTACAGACACTACTTTTGCCATATTAAAACACAACAATGCGTGTGGAATTGCATCCCGTCCAAATTTGGTGGATGCATACAAAGCAGCATTAGCGGGTGATCCAACAAGCGCGTTCGGTGGTGTATTGATCACTAATAAAGAAATCGATCTTGCTACAGCAGAAGAAATTCATAAATTATTCTGCGAAGTTATTATCGCTCCTGCATACAACGAAAAAGCACTTGACTTATTAAAATCAAAACCGAACAGGATCATCCTCAAACAAAATCCTGTGAAACTGGCTTCTAAATCTTTTCGGACATTGTTGAATGGTGTGATCGAGCAAGACAAAGATTTAAAAACGGAAACAATAAATGATATGCAAACCATCACGACATTGTCGCCAAGCGCTAATGAATTAAGTGATCTTGAATTTGCAAATAAAATTGTAAAACATACAAAATCAAACACGATCGTACTTGCAAAAAACAAATCGCTGCTTGCAAGTGGTGTCGGACAAACATCCAGAGTTGATGCGTTACAACAGGCAATTGTAAAAGCCAACAATTTTGGCTTTGATCTGAAAGGCGCTGTCATGGCATCCGATGCGTTCTTCCCTTTTCCTGATTGTGTGGAAATTGCGAACAAAGCTGGAATAACTTCTGTCATTCAACCCGGTGGATCGATTAAGGATAAGGAATCTATTGCTTATTGCGATGCGAATGGTTTGTCGATGGTAATGACCGGCACAAGACATTTTAAACATTAAAAAAAGTGATTGGGTGATTGGGTGATTAAGGAAAAGAAAAAAAATTTGAAGTATAAATGCAATTGGCAAATTGCCTATTGATAAAATATCTAATTGAACTATGGGTTTATTTAATTTTTTAACACAAGAAATTGCGATTGACTTAGGAACAGCCAACACGCTAATCATTTATAACGATAAAGTAGTTGTGGATGAGCCCTCTATTGTAGCTGTCGACCGAATGACGGGCAGAGTTATCGCTGTCGGAAAACAAGCGATGCAAATGCATGGTAAAACGCACGAAAATATCAAAACGATACGTCCTTTAAAAGATGGTGTAATTGCAGATTTCCATGCCGCGGAACACATGATACGTGGAATGATAAAAATGATCAATCCCGGAAGACGATTATTTCAACCATCCTTAAAAATGGTAATCTGTATTCCTTCAGGGATCACAGAGGTTGAAAAACGTGCGGTCCGCGATAGTGCTGAACATGCTGGCGGGAAAGAGGTTTATTTAATTCATGAACCAATGGCTGCTGCGATAGGTATCGGCATTGACGTGGAAGAACCGATGGGAAATATGATCATCGATATCGGTGGTGGTACAAGTGAAATTGCCGTTATTGCTTTGGGTGGAATTGTGTGTGATAAATCAATTCGTATCGCAGGTGATGAATTCACCTCGAATATTGAAGAGTATATGCGCAGACAACACAATATTTTAATTGGTGAGCGTTCCGCTGAGCGTGTTAAAATTGAAGTTGGCGCTGCCATGACAGAAATTGATAATCCTCCACCTGATTATGCCGTTCACGGAAGAGATTTAATGACCGGAATACCGAAAGAAATTTACGTTTCATATGTGGAAATTGCGCATGCTTTAGATAAATCCATTTCAAAAGTGGAAGAAGCGATTCTGAATGCATTGGAAATGACACCACCGGAACTTTCTGCCGATATTTTCCGCACAGGAATTTATTTAGCAGGTGGTGGTTCTATGTTGCGCGGCTTAGATAAGCGAATCTCTTTAAAGACAAAACTACCTGTGCACATTGCTGAAGATCCACTTCGCGCTGTTGCCCGCGGAACAGGTATTGCATTGAAAAATGTAAACAAGTTCCCTTTCTTGATGAAATAATAAAATAGATATTTATTTAATCTGAAAATCTGAATTACAAAAACATAGTATTCAGATTTTCAGATTTAAATTCAAAAAATGCGTAACTTAGTAATATTCATCTGGAGACATTATTTCTTTTTTCTGTTTCTTATACTTGAAGCACTTTGTATTTATTTAATCGTACAAAACAACAAATTTCAACGCGCGAGTTTTGTCAACTCTTCGAATAAAATTTCTGCAACTGTATTAAGTACATCAGAAAATATTCAGCAATATTTTTACCTAAAAAGCGAAAACGAAAGACTGGCAAAAGAAAATGCCGAACTGCATTCACACGATATGCTCTCTTTCTCCATATTAGTAAATGGACAATATTCAGTCAACGATACAGTATTCCGTCAGAAATATACTTATACAAGCGCAAAAGTCGTTAACAATTCAACAAACAGGAGAAACAATTACCTGACACTCGACAAAGGTTCTAAACAAGGAATAACAAATAAGATGGGAGTAATAGCGAGCTCAGGTGTTGTAGGGCTGGTGGAAAATGTTTCCGAAAATTTTTGCACCGTTAAATCATTATTGCACAGCAACACAATTATAAATTCGAAATTGAAAAAAGATGGTTCTTTTGGTCCGCTCAACTGGGACGGAGAAAGTTTTGAATACGCAACACTTAACGACATTCCGACACACGTCAGGTTGATCAAAGGAGATACCGTTGTAACCAGCCAGTACACAAAAATGTTTCCTGAGAACATTATGATAGGAACAGTTGACAGCTATTACAGAGAATCGACCAAACCATTTTACACTGTTAAGGTAAAATTGTCTACCGATTTCAAGAAGTTAACACATGTTTATATTGTAGACAATAAATTGAGAGAAGAGCAGGAAGAGTTGGAAAAGAAAACAGAAGGATTGAACAAAGAATAAACATGACAAATACGATCATCCGAAATATTATCCGATTTTTTGTACTGATTTTTGTACAAGTACTTATAATTAAGAACATCGAGCTGGGTCGATTCATTAACCCCTTTGTATACGTGCTTTTTATAATTGTATTACCATTTGAAACACCAAAATGGTTATTGATTTTAACTTCTTTTATTTTAGGAATTACAATAGACATGTTTTACGATACTGCCGGGATGCATGCTGCAGCATGTGTTTTAATGGCATACTTCCGTCCGGGGGTATTGAAATTATTCTCTCCGCGTGACGGTTATGAATTCGGGACACAACCGACCATTCAGTATTTGGGAACACCTTGGTTCCTGTCTTATGCAGGAATATTAGTTGTATTGCACCATCTGGTATTATTCTATATTGAGATCTTCCGCTTCAGCGAATTCTTCTCTACTTTTTTCAGAGTGATCGTAAGTTCTATAGCCACATTACTTTTGGTTGTAATCAGTCAATACCTGTTTCAACGCAAAAAAGAACAAGAATGAATCAGTTATCTGAAAGAAAATACATTATTATCGGAGTCTTTATATTGGTCGGGCTCGCCTATATTTCGCGCTTATTTTATATCCAGGTAATAGACGATACATATAAGCTAGATGCCAGGAATCAGGCATTCCGCTATACAACAGACTTTCCCATCAGAGGGTATATTTACGACAGGAACAACAAATTGCTTGTATACAACGAAGCGGCTTATGATCTAATGATCCTTCCAAAAAACGTAAAGAATATCGACACATTAGAACTTTGCAGTTTACTTGGAATCACGAGAGAGCAGTTTTTAAAAAAAATGAAAAAGGCCGTTCAGTCGCCTAATTCACCAAGGAAGGAATCTATCTTTGAAAAGCAACTTTCACCGAAAGATTATGCAGCACTGCAAGAAGTACTCTATCGCTTTCCGGGATTTTTCGTACAATCCCGTACATTACGAAAATACCCAAGAAAAATTGCCGCTCATATGCTTGGTTACATAGGTGAAGCCGATAAACGAACAACCGAAAAAGATTCCTATTACAGAGAAGGAGATTATTTAGGAATCAGTGGAATAGAAAAAAGTTACGAGAAAGTTCTCCGTGGAAAAAAAGGACTCCGAATTATCATGAAGGATGTAAACAACCGCGACATGGGTAGTTACATGAATGGATTATACGACACGGCAGCCATTTCAGGAAAACCACTCACAACAACAATTGATGCGGATCTTCAGGAATATGCCGAGCAACTTATGCAGAATAAGATCGGAAGTGTGGTGGCATTGGATCCATCAACAGGTGAAATTCTTGCTATTGTAACAAGTCCTACATACGACCCGAACTTATTTGTAGGAAGAGCACGAAACAAAAATTTTGTCGAGTTGTCACAAGATTCAATCGGTAAGCCTTTGTTCAACCGCTCCACAATGGCATCTTATCCTCCGGGTTCAACATTTAAATTAGTAATGGCACTCATTGGACTAAATGAAGGAGTGTTAACAGCCGATACACGTTATCCATGTGCCCGTGGTTATCCGCCTTTAGGAGGAAGACCAAAATGCCATCCACACGGATCTCCGATGGATCTGGAAGGCGCGATCGGTACATCCTGCAACTCGTATTTTTCATATGTATTTAAAAGTGTAATTGAAGATAAAAAATATCATAGCACCTACAAAGCATATGCGAATTGGCGCGAAATAGCAACAAGTTTTTGTTTGGGTACAAAAACCGGCTCGGATCTAGCGAACGAATTACGAGGGAATGTACCCAGCATCAATTACTATGATAAAATTTTCGGAAAAGGAAGTTGGAAAGCGAGTACTGTTATTTCTTTGGGAATCGGACAAAATGAATTAGGAATCACTCCTCTTCAAAATGCAAACCTTGTTGCAATCATTGCAAATAAAGGCTGGTACTTCACGCCACATATTGTAAAGGCAATTGATGGAAACCCGAATGATACGATCTTAGATCGCTTTAAAGTAAAACATTATACTAAAATTAAAGATACGGCTATCTACAATGTAGTGATTGCAGGTATGGCAAAAGCAGTTGAAGGCGGTACTGCAGCAGCTTTAAAAATAGAAGGCATTCCTTATTGCGCAAAAACAGGTACAGCACAAAACTCAGGAAAAGATCACTCGGTATTTGTTTGTTTTGCCCCGAAAGATAATCCAAAAATTGCAATTGGAATTTTAATTGAAAATGCCGGATTCGGTTCTACCTATGCAGGACCGATCGCCAGGCTGATGATGGAAAAGTATTTAAAAGGGAAGATCACCAGACCAGATCTGGAAATAAGAATGTTAGAAGCCGACTTGATACACAAAGACAAAAATGCAACGATCACAAAACAACACTAGCATTTTTCACAACATCGACTGGATAACAGTCCTTACCTATCTTTTATTGATAATGATGGGATGGCTGAATATTTACGCTGCGGTATATAACGAAGAACACCACGTAATTACCGATGTGAGTCAAAAATATGGCAAGCAATTAATTTGGATCGCAACCTCTTTATTGCTTGCATTGATCATATTGATCATTGATGAGAATTTTTATACAGCGTTCGCTTATTTTATTTTTGGCGCGATTCTGATTGCCAATATTGCGGTACCTTTTCTCGGACGCGAAGTTAAAGGAAGCCGCTCCTGGTTTCGTTTTGGTGACTTTGGAATTCAACCGGCTGAGTTCATGAAATTTGCAGCAAACTTAGCGCTGGCAAAATTTCTGAGTAATCAGAATATAAAAATTGCTGATTATAAAAACACATTCATATCACTATTGATCATTGGTATTCCCTGCATAATTATCATGAAACTGCAAGACGAAACCGGTTTGGCAATTGTATTTGCAGCATTTATATTCACCTTATACCGTGAAGGATTATCGGTAAATTATTTACTACTCGGCTTTTTAGCGATCGTATTATTCATCCTTGCATTATTGATCAACAACTTATACCTATTCATCATTATCGGCTCACTTTGCACCATTGCACTTTTATTTATTAAACGTAACGCGAAGAACTTATTCATCATCGGAATCATTGGATTAACCGCCTGCAGCATGGTTCGGGGAACAACGTATGTTTACGATCATATGGAAGATCACCAAAAAACACGTATTGATGTATTGTTAGGCAGAGGTACGGTGGATCTGAAAAAAGAAGGATACAATGTGAACCAGGCAAAGATAGCAATCGGTTCGGGTGGATTTATCGGAAAAGGATATTTACAAGGCACTCAAACAAAATACGATTTTGTACCTGAACAGGATACCGATTTTATATTTTGTACTGTAGGGGAAGAATGGGGATTTGTGGGCAGCACCTTTGTAATCGTCCTGCAACTGTTTCTGATCATCCGGTTGATCTTTATGGCAGAGCGGCAACGCTCACCCTTTAGCAGGATCTATGGCTACGGTGTGGCTTCTGTATTGTTCTTTCACTTAACAGTAAATGTTGGAATGACAATCGGACTTGCACCTGTTATTGGTATTCCCTTGCCATTCTTCAGTTATGGAGGATCTTCTTTGTGGTCCTTCACCATTTTGCTTTTCATTTTCATAAAATTAGATTCAAAACGATTGCAGATACTGAGATAATTATCTTTCTACAATTTTTCTTGCTGCCTTTTCTTTTACGATGTCTTGCACTGTCCGATTTTCAATTTTACTTTCAAGCCAGGAAATGATATCAAAATACATGAATGCGCGTTTTTCAAATTTATTTTTTTCCAGTGAGCGCATGTGTAATTTCAATCCGATGAACTGCTTTTTTAAATTCCGTTCTGAAGGGTCGACAAACAAATTTCTAAGGAAATATAAAATGTACTTTTGGTAATGTGTCAAAACACCTTTTTTAGTGAAGTAACGATAGGTAGAACGGATATTTGATTCTACCAGATCGTCATTCCCGAGTTCAAAATGGCATACCAGCAGCAGAATACGGGTAAACGAATAAATATCTTCCCGTACGTCAATTTCTTTTTCATTATAGATCTTGTTCAACCATTTGATCGCCACCTTATAATTACCACTGCCTAAGTATAAGCAACCAATCTTGTAATACAACAACAAAACAGAATGTTTGTCGAGCAGGGGAATAAATTTATTCAATTCATTTTCCAAAGCAGCAACGATTCTTGTTCCTGACTTAAATTCACCGAGCATAAAATGCCTGTTGATCTCGTGAACATATATCGCCTTAAACAAATTCAAATTTATATTTTCTGTCAGGATAAGACTTTTATCACGCTTGATGGCGATCAGTTGTTTTTGCGTTTCAGCGAATTCCTGATACTTGTATAATTTATTCTGAACGGCCAGCAAGCTGTTCAGCGCTTTAATATACATTTCCAGTTTATGCCTTTTCATTTCGGGCTGCAAATCAAACAATTGCACCCATTTATTGGCATACAAATATCCTTTATCAAAATCCTGAATAAAAAAACAATATCCGACAAATGAATTATAGAGGTATAATTTTTCTTGAAAAGACAATTCATTTTCTTTGAAGCGGGGCAAACTCGAATTAAAAAAGCGGCTTACTTTTTCCAGATCCTTTTTGTTACGGATAAAACCCGTTTGTACATAATAGGAATTGAGTTTCAAAGCAAGGTTCGAAAAAATATTGATATTCTTGATACTGTCAGCAACATGGTTAGTTGCTTCGATCAACAGGTTAACCCGCAACTCGTTCCCCGATTCTAATGTTTTAGGGATCACCAGTTTTTCAAGCTCCAGTATTTCCAACAGCAAAACCGAGCGGTCGTTTTCTATCGCCATTGCTTTCGCTTTGTCGATCATCTTCATGCATTCCTTGTACAAACATTTGTGATAAAGGATACGGGAATAATCAAGCAATTCGGTAATCATTATATTCTCCAAATTTGAACTGTTACAAAGCTTCGTACTCTTTAATAACTGAAAATATAAATGAGCTTTCAGATTCGAAAACTGTTTCGGATTCAAGGAGGGTTCTTTAAGCAAGATTTTATTTTCATCGTATACTTTTTGTTTTTCAATAGCATCGAACAAAACAATGAATTTCTTATCCGCATTTTTATTCAGTCGTGCAGCATAGAGTTTAAAAAAACGTTTTTCTCCTTTCGAAAGTGCGTTGATCAGGTTAAACAACTGATCAGATTTAACGTTAGACATCGTATTTATAATTATAAATATATCTTTATTTATTACTAGTTTAGCTAATATATGAACTATAATTTATTTTTGTATATCGTAGTTTGATTTCATTTTAGTTAAAAGGATCTGACGGATAGAAATACATTTACGATATGAAAAAAATAGCCGCAATTACAGGAGTCGCAGCATATGTTCCAGATTATATTCTAACGAACGAAGAAATAGAACAAACACTAGATACAAACAACGAGTGGATCATGACACGTTGTGGTGTAAGTGAACGCAGGATATTAAAAGACAAGGATAAAGCAAGTGCTTTTATGGCGGCAGAAGCGGCAAAAAAATTGCTTGCTAAAAAATTTATTTCTCCATTAGATATTGAATTGATAATCGTAGCAACAGTTACTCCTGATCATCCATATCCGGCAACTGCAAATATCGTTGCCGATATGATTGGAGCTACCAATGCTTGGGGATTTGACATTCAGGCTGCCTGCTCCAGTTTTTTATCCGCATTGCATACAGCGTCCAAATTCATTGAATCGGGGACACATAAAAAAATACTTGTGATCGGCTCCGACAAGATGAGTAGCATTGTCGACTATAGTTGCAGAAAAACATCGATCTTATTTGGGGATGCTGCAGGTGCTGTTTTATTGGAACCATCCGAGGATGAAACAGGGATCATCGATGCTAAATTATATGCAGACGGAAGTGGAAAAAAGCATTTGTATCAACCTGCTGGTGGAAGTTT
>JBILYL010000260.1:0-4269 GCA_044377775.1 Bacteroidia bacterium | reverse complement strand
ACAATAACACCATCAGAGAAAATGTTTGCGATCACTTCAATATCAGAAACAGCACGCGTTACAAGTGTACCGATAGGCGTGTTATCATAATATTTTAAACGGAGATTTACGATGTGCTTGTAGAGTTGAACACGAATATCTTTGATCACTTTTTGACCTAAACTATTCGTTAAAAAGGAATCAACGAATTGCATAAGCGCCTCCGAGATAAGCACGACAACCAGCACAAACGTCATGATAAGCAGCATGGATGCATTCGGCTTCGCTACAAAATGATCAAATGTATATTGAATGAGTAGCGGGCGGATTGGAGAAAGAAAAGCAAGAACAATGGTTGTCGTAAGAGCCAAAGCAAAATTCTTCCGATAAGGTTTTACATAAGTAAATATCCTTTTCAGAATGGCGAGATCTACCGCTTTCCCAATAATTGTTTTTTTCTTTTCTTCAGACATTAAAATAACCTTCCGGATAATCTACCTTTTTAAGATATAGTCCGCATGCATGAGCTGACAAGCCCGCATTTGAACGTGTTTTACTTTCTATAATTTCTCTAAATTTCGCGATGGTCATTTTCCCTTTACCAACTTCCAGTAATGTACCGACAATGGCCCTCACCATGTTCCTTAAAAACCGATCGGCAGATATTGTAAAAATTAAAATATCGTCTTCCTCGCTCCACTCTGCTTTGTATAATTTGCAAATATTTGTTCCTGTCTGCGTGTTACTTTTCGCGAAAGAAGAAAAATCTTTATAATCAAACAGCACCATAGCCGCTTTGTTCATTTCCTCAACATTTAAATCGCCATATACATAACAGGCGCTGTTGATACGGAATGGATTTTTTGATTTATTGATATAATACTGATAGGTTCTTGCAACAGCATCAAAACGAGCATGAGCATTTTCTCTTACCTTATAAATTTTATGTATAGCAATATCAGCCGGAAGTGCATGATTAAACTTAAAGATCCACTTCGCTTCGTCTGCCAGCAAATCTTTTGATGTATCAAAATGGGCGAAATAATCTGTAGCATGCACACCTGTATCTGTTCGCCCGCATCCCATAACAGAAATCTGTTCGTTAAGCAAACGGGAAAGCATTTCATTCAACATCTGCTGTACAGTAGAAAAGGTGTTAATCTGCATCTGCCAGCCGTGATAAGCCGTTCCGTTGTAGGAAAGTTGAATAAAATAACGTTTCATTAACATGGTCAAGGCAAAAAATTAAGAGAGAACTCCCCCGTTAAAATCGGACAAATGTAAGAAAATTAATGCTCGTATCGGGATGGAATAAGATGTTCGCTTTAACAATTTTTAACAGCCTGAATCACCTATTAGATAGGGTTTGTATTAATTTTGCGACAGTAAAAAATGCTAAACAGAATTTCTAAAAAAAATCAAACAAATGACTGATATTAAAGAACTGAACGAGCGCATTCAACGTGAAAGTGCCTTTGTTGACTTGCTTACCATGGAAATGGATAAAGTAATTGTTGGACAAAAATACATGGTTGAACGTTTATTGATTGGCTTGTTATCAAACGGACATATTCTTTTAGAAGGTGTTCCCGGATTAGCGAAAACACTAGCAATCAAATCGTTGGCAAACTGTATCCATGCCGATTTCAGTCGTATACAATTTACTCCCGATCTGCTACCAGCCGATTTAGTCGGAACGATGATCTATAGCCAGAAAAAAGAAGAATTTTCCGTAAAAAAAGGACCGATTTTCGCAAACTTTATTTTAGCCGATGAGATCAATCGCGCTCCGGCAAAAGTACAAAGTGCTTTGCTTGAGGCAATGCAAGAAAAACAAGTAACTATCGGAGAACAAACCTTTAAACTGCCCAACCCGTTTTTAGTTTTGGCAACACAAAATCCGGTAGAACAAGAAGGAACATATCCTTTACCGGAAGCACAGGTAGACCGTTTCATGTTAAAAGTAGTTATCGGTTATCCAAGTAAAGACGATGAAAGAAAAATTATCCGTCAGAATTTAGCAAGTGAATACCCTTCTGTTAGCCCGGTTTTAAAACCGGAAGACATTCTAAAAGCACGTCAGGTAGTGAAGGACGTTTATATGGACGAGAAAATTGAAAAATACATTGTGGATATTGTTTTTGCGACACGTTTTCCAGCCGACTATAAACTTGAAAAATTTGCTGGCTTGATTAGTTTTGGTGGTTCTCCGCGGGCAAGCATTAACCTGGCAATGGCAGCAAAAGCATACGCATTTATTAAACGCAGAGGCTATGTTATTCCGGAAGATGTTCGCGCAGTGTGTAATGATGTATTGCGTCACCGTATCGGATTGACTTACGAAGCAGAAGCGGAAAATATTACTTCCGAAATGATTATCAACGAGATATTAAATACGGTTGAAGTACCATAGACTACTGAAAACGAATCAATACGCATTTACAGACCATAAGATTGTAAATCATTCGTGACGATTCGATATTCGTAAAATTTGTAACACTTCTTTATTCGTTAATGGAAACAGCTGAGCTTTTAAAAAAGGTAAGAAAGATTGAAATAAAAACACGCGGACTCTCTAATCAGATTTTCTCGGGAGAGTACCACAGTGCTTTTAAAGGCCGTGGTATGACCTTCAGTGAAGTTCGCGAATACCAACCGGGAGACGATATCCGTTCAATTGACTGGAATGTAACGGCTCGTTTTAATACTCCTTTTGTAAAAGTATTTGAAGAAGAACGCGAGATGACAGTTATGCTGTTGGTCGACATCAGTGCTTCTGGAGAATTCGGAACTCAAAAACAATTAAAACAAGATCTGATTACGGAATTGTGTGCGGTGATCGCCTTCTCTTCCATTCAAAATAATGATAAGATAGGAGTGATCTTTTTCACAGATAAAATTGAAAAATTTATTCCGCCCAAAAAAGGAAAGAGTCATGTTTTAAGGATCATTCGCGATCTAATAGAATTTAAACCGGAACACAAAAAAACAGATATTGAACTTGCATTGAAATACTTGACCGGTGTGATCAAGAAAAAAAGCATTGCCTTTCTGATCTCTGATTTCATGGATACCAAATTCGCAGATGCACTAAAGATCGCGAACAAAAAACATGACTTGATCGCCTTGCGGATATTCGATAAACGTGAGCAAGAAATACCCAATATCGGACTTATAAAATTAATGGATGCAGAAACAGGAGCTATAAAATGGGTAGATACATCCGATAAAAAAGTAAGAATTCATTTTGCCGCAAATGCAAAAAGACACGAAGCATTTTTGAAAGACATCTTCAACAAAAGCGGTGTAGACACTGCAAATATCAATACGGTAGAATCTTATATTCCACCGCTGACGAATTTATTTAAAAGAAGATAAATCAAAATGCGACCAATCATTAATTTACGAATCGGTGTTAATTAAAATGAGATTAATAAATACATATAAATTAGTTTTAAACTCAATCATGTTGGGTGTATTTTTGATGTTGCTTATTCCATCAACTGTTGCACAACAGATAAAAGCGACTGCAACACTTGATAGCAGTGTGATCAAAATCGGGCAGCAAGTAAAGTTGCAGCTCAGCATCCAATACCGTGTAGATAATGGAAAACGAATTGAGATCGTGTGGCCGCAGATCGAAGATACATTAAGAAAAGAAATTGAAGTAGTTGACCAAAGTAAGATCGACACACTTATCGATAAAAATGATCCCTACCTATTTACACAATCAAGAACATTAACCCTTACCTCATTTGATTCGGGCTACTGGGCCATACCACCATTTAAATTTTTTGCCGGAGATACCAATGGGGTATTCACCGATCCTCTCTTAATACAGGTAACAACAATTGCTGTAGATACCACACAAGCGATGAAAGATATTACAGCGCCATTTGAAGATACGTATACATGGCTCGATTGGTTAAAAGACAACATGTATGTGATCTGGGTCTCAATCGGTGCATTAATTACATTACTGATACTACATTTTATCATCAGATACACCCGAAAAGTAAAACCACCGATGGTTATTGTGGAAGTTCCAAAAATCCCTGCACACATTATCGCCTTCGAGAAATTAGAAAAATTAAAAACGGAAAGCCTCTGGCAGGAAGGGAAATTAAAATTGTATCACAGTAAACTTACGGATATCATCCGTGAATATATAGAAAACCGTTTCAAAATTCAGGCACAGGAACAAACAACAGAAGAGATTTTGTTTGGCTTCAGAAATGTATCTATTGATGAAGAAAGCAGAACGAAATTAAAGCAAACGCTGATATTGGC
>JBILYL010000259.1:0-4275 GCA_044377775.1 Bacteroidia bacterium | reverse complement strand
CCCCGCTTACAAACAATTATTGAAACAGGAACCCAACAATCCTGAATACAACTATAAACTAGGAGTCAGTTATCTGTATACCAATATAAACAAAACACTTTCTATCCCATTCCTGGAAATTGCCAGCAAAACAGCTAAGCCGGAGAAACAAGTACTTTACCATCTGGGATTAGCTTATCAATATGCCAGCCGATTTGATGATGCCATTAAAACATTCAACACTTATAAAACGACACTGAAAGGAATTGAATTAGAGCAGATTGAACATCAGATTGAAACATGTGAAAACGGCAAAGAATACGTTAAACATCCCGTAAATGTTACGTTTCAAAACTTAGGCAAAGAAATCAACTCAGAGTACCCGGATTATTACCCTTTTGTAACTTCAAATGAATCTTTTATCATTTTTACCTCCCGAAGAAAAGATAATGTTGGAGGACAGGTTGAAGTTGATGGCTACTACTCTTCTGATATATACATGTCGACACCCGTAAATGATGTTTGGACAAAACCTAAAAACATGGGTGGCACAGTGAATACCCGCTATGATGAGCAGGCTGTTGGATTAACACCTGACGGACAAACCATGTTAATGTATATTGACCACATCGACAGCTTGGGAAATATTTATTCTTCTTTGAATAAAGCCGGTACTTTTCAACGAATGAGAAAACTGAATAGCAATGTGAATTCTGATTTTGAAACGGCAGGCTCGATTACTCCTGATGGTAACATCATCTTTTTTGCCAGTAAACGTGAAGGCGGATCAGGTGAAACAGATCTTTACATGGCTCGTAAATTACCAAACGGACAATGGGCAAAGGCACAAAACCTGGGAACAACCCTTAACACGAAATACAAAGAAGATTTCCCTCAGATTGCTCCTGATGGTAAAACACTTTATTTTTCATCTCAGGGTCATGCCGGAATGGGGGATTTCGACCTTTTCCAATCTACTTGGAATGAAGAAGAAAACTCCTGGACTACTCCAAAAAACCTGGGTTATCCGATCAATTCGGTTGGCGATGACCGTTGTATCTCTTTTACAGAAAACAACAAAGTGGCCTATATCTCATCTGTTAGAGACGGAGGTCTTGGAGACCTTGATCTGTACAGAATAAAATTTGAAGATACTGAGGACAAGACGACTGTTTTACAAGGTTATATCACAACATCCGATAGTGCGAAAAACGTAACGACTATTGTAACAGTAAGGGATCTCAAAAATAAAGATGCGGAAGAATTAAGCTATAATCCCAATCCGAATACAGGAAAGTTTATTATGGCTCTTACTCCAAGCAAATATGAAATAACCATTGAAGCAGGTGGTTACAAAACATTAACAGACGCCTTCTTTATTTTTGATATCGGTATCGGACAGAATGAAAGTAAAAAGTTTTTTACCCTTCAGAAATAGCTTCCCTTTTAAACATAAATTATTCCAGACTAAAAATGATACAGCCTAATTTAACTCGTCCAATTGCATTTTTTGACTTGGAAACAACCGGTGTGAATGTTGCCTCCGATAGAATTGTTGAACTTTGTATTTTGAAAATTTCTCCTGATGGAACAAAAGAAATAAAAACAAAACGAATCAATCCAACGATTCCAATCCCTTTAGTTTCTTCCGAAATTCATGGGATCTATGATAAAGACATAGAAAATGAACCCACGTTTAAAGGTATCGCTAAAAGCCTTGCCGAATTTTTGAAGGATTGCGATCTGGCAGGTTACAACTCAAATAAATTTGACATTCCTATTTTGGTAGAAGAGTTTTTACGGGCGGAAATTGATTTTGAAATAAAAGGAAGACGCTTTGTTGATGTTCAGAATATTTTTCATCAGATGGAACAACGAACATTAAAAGCTGCATATAAATTTTATTGTGGCAAAGAAATTATCAATGCACACAGCGCTCAGGCAGATATTGAAGCGACTTATGAAGTATTTTTAGCACAGCTTCAAAAATATGACGGAGTTGAATTTGAAGATAGAAAAGGAGTTCGGTCAACACCTGTAATCAACGACATCAAAGCGTTACACGACTTCACCAACATTAATAAAAATGCGGATCTTGCTGGAAGGATCATTTTTAACGACAAAGGAATTGAAGTTTTTAATTTCGGAAAACACATCGGTAAACCTGTCGAACAAGTTTTACGTGATGAACCATCCTATTATTCATGGATGCTGAATGGAGATTTTCCCTTGTATACAAAAAAAGTACTGACAGAAATAAAATTGAGAATGGCCTTCAACAGATAAATGATTTTTTTCAAATCAATCTGGATTCAGCCTTACAAAAAAAGAATTACTGTTAAAAAGAATTATCGAAATACCATATTTAAATTCTATGAAAATAATTTGCATTGGCCGCAATTATGCGGAGCACGCCAAAGAAATGAATTCACCTCTTCCTACAGAGCCGATCTTTTTTCTTAAACCGGATACAGCGATCATCAAGGACAATCAGCCTTTTTATTATCCCGATTTTTCAAAAGAGATTCACCATGAAGTAGAATTGGTAATTAAAATAAACAAAACGGGAAAAAACATTGATGCACAATTTGCTCATAAATATTACGATGAAATAGGAATAGGCATCGATTTTACGGCACGCGACATTCAGGCTAAATGCAAAGAAAAGGGATTGCCCTGGGAAAAAGCAAAAGCATTTGATGGCTCTGCTCCTATTGGGAAATTTATCGATAAGAAAAAAATCGCAGATCTGAATAACATTCATTTCAAACTACTGATCAATGGAAAATCCGTTCAGGAAGGCAACACCAAGGATCTGCTTTTTACATTCGATACACTGATCGCATACGTTTCAACGTTTTTTACTTTAAAAACAGGTGATCTGATTTATACGGGTACTCCCGAAGGAGTTGGTCCTGTTGTTATTGGCGACAAACTCGAAGCATCGATTGAAAATGAAACATTATTATCCTTTGAAATAAAATAAATAAACCAAACATACACATGAAAAAATTCGGCTTCTCTTCTCTTATGATCCTTGCGATAGGATTAACAGCATGTACATCACAACAATTGCAACAAACAGCGGACGCTGCAAAAGTAGCGATAAACACAAATGGAACAGGAACACCTGCTTCGAACCCCTTGACAAACGATGAAGTGATCAGCGGATTAAGAGATGCATTAACCGTAGGAACTAATAATTCCAGCTCCTTCGCTTCTAAGGTAGATGGTTTTTATAAAAACCCATCCTTGTTCATCCCTTTTCCTCCTGAAGCTCAAAAAGTAAAAGACTGGGCAACTAAACTAGGAATGAATGAACAGCTAGATAAATTTGTAATGACTTTGAACCGATCCGCTGAAGAAGCGACAAAAGATGCGGCACCTGTTTTTGTAAATGCAATTAAAGGAATGAGCATTGGTGATGGATTTGCTATCTTAAAAGGAGCAGACAATGCAGCAACTCAATACCTAAAAGACAAAACAACAGCCGAATTAAGGCTAAAATTCACTCCTATTGTACAAAATGCGATCAATAAAGTGGAATTAACAAAATACTGGAATCCGATCATCAACAATTACAATAAAGTTCCATTTGTTGAAAAACAAAATCCGGATCTGACGGCTTATGTTACCGACCGAGCTATTGAAGGCTTGTTCAAACTGATCGCTGAGGAAGAGTTAAAGATCCGTAAAGATCCTGTTGCCCGTGTTACTGATATCCTGAAAAGGGTATTCGGGAATATCATAAAATAGATTCGTCTACAAAAACAAATCATTTATCATTAATTTTTATCGATTCATAAGAGTTTTCACAAATTGTATGACTTATTAAAAAAAGGATTACATTTGCCATCTAACACGTTAGATCTCTCAAATCGATAAAAGTCATGCTACACTTTAAACCGAAAAAGCTATTTCTAGGAATATGCTTTTTTGTTTTTTATATTTCAAGTTCCTGGGCTCAAACGTTGGGTGATTACCAAAGTAATGCTGCTACAATGAACTGGAATTCCACAACACAGTGGAATACCTGGAATGGCTTAGCTTGGGTAGCCACTGTTACTCCACCTGCAGCAACTAGTGGAATCATCACGATTCTTTCCGGACATACCGTTACAATATCTGCAGCATTATCGAATTCAGCCAGTATCATCGTAAATTCAGGGGGAACATTAAGGACAGCAGCAACATTTACATTAACCAATAATGCTGCTGGTATAATAACAAATAATGGCACACTTATCAATAGTGCAACCCTAGCAACAGGATCCATCATTAATAATGGAATAATAA
>JBILYL010000331.1:0-3198 GCA_044377775.1 Bacteroidia bacterium | reverse complement strand
AAATAAAGTAGTTTTATTTTTTTATCAGTCATTATTCATTACGACTTTTTATAAATGCAGATATATCTGAGCCATAACGGAAATTTTATTTTAGCAGACACGCCTGTTGTCAGTGCTAATAATCGCTCTTTCAGATATGGTGATGCTTTATTCGAAACAATCCGAATTACAAATTATAACCCTCAGTTTTTAAAAGAACATTTGATGCGGTTGTATGCAGGAATGGATGTTTTGAAAATGGAAATGAATCCCCTTCTGAATGCAACCTATTTGGAACATGCGATCTTAGAACTGGCCCAGAAAAATAATATTACTTCAGATGGACGTGTTCGTTTAACGGTTTACCGCAACGAAGGTGGTTTATACGCTCCTAGTGACAATAAGGTATCCTTTTTAATAGAAGTATATAGTTTGGATGAAATAGGGTATACACTTAATACAAAAGGATATACCGTTGATCTGTTCACTGAATTCAAAAAAGCCCAAAATGCTTTATCATCCATAAAGTCTGCTAACAGTGCAATCTATGTGATGGCTGGAATTCATAAAGTTCAACAACAATTAGATGAATGTTTACTTCTTAATGACAAACATCATATAATTGAAGGGATAAGTTCTAATATCTTTGCAGTGAAAAATGGAGTATTATATACTCCTCCTGTTGCCGATGGTTGTGTTAATGGTGTAATGCGCAAAAAGATTATTGAGATCGCTCAGGCAAACAAAATTGCAGTATATGAAATTTCAGTAATGCAGAACGTTTTACTTGGCGCTGATGAATTGTTTTTAACAAATACGATCAATGGCATACGCTGGGCTGTTGCTTATAAGCAGAAGCGGTACTTTAATGATACCTCAAAAAAATTAACTGAAAAGTTGAACGAACTGATTTCAGGATAATTATAGTTCATCTACTCAAATAGAATTGTTGGATAGCCGGCATTCATTTAACAAATAAAAAATTATGGAAGATCTTAGATTATATATCAATACGCTGCGTCACGATTTTGCTAAACAAACATTAAGCAAAAATGAGGTAAGCACTGATCCTATTTTGCAATTTGAAAAGTGGTTCAAGGAGGCTGTTGATGCTCACGTTAATGAACCAAATGCGATGACGGTTGCTACTGCAACAGCTGATGGTAAACCTTCTGCCCGTATCTTATTGCTCCGTAATTTTAATGAGTCAGGTTTCGTTTTCTATACAAATTATACAAGTAGAAAAGGAACCGAGATAATGGACAATCCAACGTGTGCTTTGCTTTTCTTTTGGCCGGAACTGGAACGTCAGGTTCGTATTGAAGGTGTCTTGTCAAAACAAACGGCTACTGAATCGGATGTTTATTTTAAAACGCGTCCGCGTACCTCAAAATTGGGTGCATGGACTTCTCAGCAAAGTCATGTGATCGCAAACCGGAATGTTCTTGACGAAGAATATAAAAAATTGTCTGAGAAATTTCCCGGTGAAGATGTTCCCCGACCTGAAAATTGGGGTGGTTATATTTTGAAGCCCGGTAGTATCGAGTTCTGGCAGGGACGACCTAGTCGTTTACATGATCGGATCTTATATACGAAAGAAAAAAATGTTTGGAAAATTGAACGGTTAGCGCCATAATCAGCTCCCTAGCGTATCTTTTATCATCAAGAAGTACAAATAAAAAAACCTCCGTAAATTGGAGGTTTTTTTATTTGTATAATGTTAGTTTTATTCAGCTTTTTTTGCTGCTTTTTTAGGAGCTGCTGCTTTTTTTGGTGCTGCTGCTTTCTTAGGGCTTGCTGTTTTTTTAGATGGAGCTGCTTTTTTCTTCGCTGCTACCTTTTTTTTGTTTGGTCTGCTTACACCAAATGAACCCATTGAAATTTTACCTTTTTTGCTTTTTTTATCGCCTTTTCCCATAATAGTTGTTGTTATTTTATAGTGTGTTTTTTTTATTTCTGATACAAACGTACATTAAATTTAGAAAATAACAAACTCTTTTATTTTTAGACAGTTAAAACAGCTAAGTATACGAACTCTTTTCTCTCAAATGTTTCCTGTTTGTGCCTAAAATGGTAACAATAATAAACAGTATTAAATTAAGTTTTTCTTTGCCAAATAATCTTTTTCGATCAATTCAACTTTTGGGATCGAATTTTTTAACCAGCGCAATAGTAATTCTTCTTTTTCTATCTCATTCAAATGCCATCCGATCTCAGATTTGTGCAACTTTTCTTTTAATGAATGTAGGCACAATGCTGCACTAACAGAGATATTGAAGCTTTCCGTAAAACCATACATCGGAATTTTTACAAATTCATCCGCATGTTCACGAACAGTATCCGAAATGCCTGTCAACTCTGTTCCGAAAAAAAGTGCTAAAGGTTTGTCTACAGAAAGATCCTCAAGGTTGCAATCTTTTTCATGCGGAGTAGTTGCAACAATCCGGTAACCTTGTTCTTTTAGTTTTAAAATACAATCCAACGAATTGTTTTCAGCTTTTCTATACCTGTGTAAATTCAGCCATTTGGGTGCGCCCAAGGCAATGTCTTTGTTAACGGTGTATGCATTTTTGTTTTCAATGATGTGAATGTCCTGTATTCCGAAAATGTCGCATGATCGCAAAACAGCACTGGCATTGTGAGGTTGGTAAAGGTCCTCAAGTGCAATTGTAATGTGTTTTGTTCTGAAATTTAAAACATGATCAAACTTTGCTCTGCGTGTATCAGATACAAATTGTGATAAATATGTTATTAATTCGTTTGTCATCTTAATTTAATTTTCTCCAGGTTAATCTGTTTTTTTACGAATCAGATCAATTTATCTATAGCCAATTCGTTTATAATCTTGGAAGAACATTTCGTTATTCTGTTCTTATCTCATTCTTAATTCTCTCGCCCTTTTAAATCATTGAGACTTTCAACATCTCGAAAGTAAACTCAATTGTCATCATCAGCAATTACATTAATGTCATCTCGAACGTTAACGCTAATGTTTTCTCGACCGTTTGCGCTAATGTCATCTCGAACGTTAACGCTAATGTTTTCTCGAACGTTTACGCTAATGTCATCTCGACCGTTTGCTCTAATGTCATTTTGAACGTTTACACTAATGTCATCTCGACCGTTTGCTCTAATGTCATTTTGAACGTTTACACTAATGTCATCTCGACCGTTTGCTCTAATGTCATCTCGAACGTTAACGCTAATGTTTTCTCGAAC
>JBILYL010000406.1:0-9156 GCA_044377775.1 Bacteroidia bacterium | reverse complement strand
CGGTGGAACAACTCTGAGGGCAAATGAGAAAATTTCAATCGCATTCATTTCCAACCGTCCGCTTTTTAATCCCCCAACTGCTTCGTGTTCTTTAAGCCATTCCTGATCTACTGGATTTCGGATTCCACTTCTTCTTACAATTAAATTTTCTCCTCCGCTGCCATCTGTTCCGAAAGAAAAATTTCCGATACAGCTCAATGATTCTTTTTCGGAAGAAACAAGTGTTGCTGCCGCAGCATCACCAAATATAATTCGTAATTCCGAATCGTCCGGGTGAGTAACAAGCGAAGGAACTTCAGCAGTGAGGATAAGTACATTAGTCGCCAAACCGCTTTCAATCAATCCTTTCGCGATTCCTAGGCTGTATGTGAAACCTGTGCAACCAAATGCAATGTCTATTGCACCGCAATTCGTACTTAGTTCTAAACGATGCTGAAGTATACAAGCTGCAGCAGGTCCCGCTTGATCTATTAATGAAGTGCAGAAAATTAAAAAGTCTACAGAAGATTTATTAATGTTGTGCTCCTTGAAAAGCTTTTTAGCAGCCAAGTGTGCAAGATCCGAACCCAAAAGATCCTTGGATGTTACGTGTCTTTTTCTTATCCCTGTTTTCTTATAAAGATCGTCCTCATTTAACGAAGGAAATATATCGCATAGATCCTTGTTAGTGATCATTTTCTCGGGAAGATAATAGCTGATCGCTTTTACTTGAGCATTCACAATTCTATGTTTTAACAAATATAAAAATAAATGCTTGTATTCCGATTATTTGATAGATTGAAATTGTTAGTTAATCTGTTAATGAAGTTCAGTTTTTAATTTACTACTTTTGTTTTTTATGTTTAATTTTGATTTACGATTCAAGAAAATGGCAATAAAAGCAACTGTTAAATCAAATCAGACCAAATTGGTCGGCTCATCTGAAAGGACTTTTCATCGGAAAATTATTGCATTTTTCTTTATTCTGAGTTTTCTTTTATACGGAAAAGGAATTGGTAATGATTATTCAATGGATGATGAATTTGTTGTTAAAAATAACAAACAAGTTCAACGGGGAATAAAAGCAATTCCAAATATATTTCGGACCACTTATGTGATCGATAGTCAAAAAGCGAGTTATGAATATCGTCCAATTGTAAAAGCAGTATATGCAATCGAATGCCAATTATTTGGTGCCAATCCGCACATTAGTCATTTTTTTAATATTTTATTATATGCAATTTCAGTTGTACTTCTCTTCTTTATTTTAATCAGATTATTTCCTCAATATAATTCAATCTTTCCATTTGTAATTGCTACCGTTTTTCTTGTTCATCCACTTCATTCTGAAGTGGTTTATAGTATTAAAAACAGAGATGTTATTCTAAGTTTTATCGGATGCTTTTTATCTTTGTATTTCTACCTTAAGTTTTATGAAACAAAAAAATATTATCATCTTTTTTTTGGTGCTTTTTTTATGCTTTTTGCACTCATGTCGAAAAAAGATTCGATTACTTTTTTTGCAATCATTCCCTTTACTCTTTGGTTCTTAAAAGGAGTTCCGTTTAAGCGACTTGGCATCATGTTTCTGTCTTTTCTACTTCCGATGGTTGTGTTTAAAATTGCTAGTAAAAATGTAATTAATGAGATCTCCCGTGTTGTGTTAGAATGGGAAAATCCTTTGTTTCTGAATACGACCATTCTTCATAGAATTCCTACAGGATTTTATAGCATTTATTTTTATTTTAAAATGTTTTTACTTCCTCATCCGTTAGTTTCCTACTACGGGTATAATCAAGTCCCGATTGCAACCTGGTCTCATCCTATTGTATGGATTGTAATATTCGCTCTTCTTATTTTAGGTTATTTTCTGGTCAAGTTTTTTAAAACAAAAAAGATTTTTGTTTATGGTTTTCTTTATTTTCTTATAACTATTTCGATGTTTACAAATATTTTGAAACCTGTTGTAGGTATTGTTGGTGAACGTTTTGCATTTATCCCTTCTGTTGGTTTGAGCACTGTTTTGGCGTGGTGGTTGATTAAGATTTTTAAGATTAATATTGAAAATAAAGAACTTAAATGGACTTCTGTACCAGGTTCATTTTTTATGTTGTTCGGATTAATTGTTTTTATATTTGGGGTGCGGACATATGTTAGAAATGAAGCCTGGAAAGATGCTTATACGCTCTACGCAACTGATGTGAAAAATGCTCCAGAATCTGCTCATGCGAATTCATTGATTGCTGCTGCTTCCATTCAGAAAGTAAGAGAGAATCCTAAAATGTCAGTTGAAGAGAAACGAATGCATGTGTCTAACGCAGTTAAGTTTTATCAAGAATCTCTTCGGATTATTCCGAACTACATATCTTCTCTCAATAATTTAGGAATGATTTATTATTCATTTTATAACCAACCCCAAAATGCAATTCCATATTTGAAAAAAGCAATTTCATTGGATACTAATTATGTAGAGGCCTATTTTAATTTAGCAACTTGCGAAGCAAAATCCGGTCAAAAAGAAACTGCTGAAATTCATTATTTAAAAACAATTGAAATTGATCCCGATTTTATTAATACTTATAATGCTTTGAGTAGTATGTATGCTGAAGATAAAGAATACGAAAAAATTCTTGAGTTGAATCGGTCGGGTATTGAAAAGGGAATTTTGTCTGATATGCTACACATTAACATGGGGAATGTGTATTTTATCATGGGCGATACTATAAATGGGATAACTTGCCTTGCAAAAGGAGTGGAGGCAAATCCGAAAAACAGACAATTGGGGACATTTTTAGCAAATTACTATAGAAGTAAGGGCGATTTAAATAAGTTCAATTATTATTTTGAATTGGTGGCAAAATCCACAGATTGAGGATAGAATTGCTTAAAATGCAACCATTTTGAAGTTATTTACATCATAATGTTCAGAAAAACATAAAAATAATTATTTTTTAATGCTTCACTTTCTTACATTTATCATGTAATAAGTTAGTTTGGTCAATTAATAAGTTGAAAATTAAGAATTTGAATGATTGAAAGTATGTTTAATTTTTTTCTGATAATGCCGTTAATTCAACTCCTAGTCCTTCTATTGACTAGGTTTTCGACTTCAATTTCTGTTATAAGTTCTAATTTATTATTCCCCTCTTTTTTTTTAAAAACAATACTGCGATATTATGTAAATGTTAATTTCCTGCAAATAAATCGCCATTCTTTGTACTATTATTCAATTAATTTAATTAAAAAATAATGAAAAAATTAATTCTCTCCCTTTTTGTTTTGGTTGCTTCGAATGCTTTTTCACAGGAAAGGGTATCTACACAAACAAGTGGTTCGCAAACTGAAAAACGTGAAGCTTCCAGTTCAACAAAGTCTCAGACGACAACGGCCGCAACTCTTCCATATGATGTTAACGACAAATACATGGGTAGAAAGGCTGAATTTTTATATCAAATGACTGTAACGGAGCTGCCTTCTGATTTTCCTGTTTATGAAAAACAATGGGGTGTGAAGGAATATAATGCTGTTGTAGATGCTTATTACAGAAATCATATGTCACTATTGAAGCCTAATGTGCAGGCTAAAATGAAATACCAACCGAAAGAATAGTAAACAAATTACTCGAACATATCTGATTCATTTTTTAACTCTCTCCAATGAAAAATATTTTACTTTCAGTTATTTTAATATTTACAAGTGTTCAACTTGTTTTTTCCCAGGGTAACAATTGTACGAGTGCTCAGGCATTCTGTGGAACGGCATCTTTTGCCAACAATACTGCAACAACCGCCCCTGTCGGTCCAAGTTATGGTTGTTTAGGATCCGAGCCGAATCCCCAATGGTTTTTTATTCAAACTACTGCTGCAGGTACTATGACTTTTAATCTGAGTCAAACAACAGGAGCTGGTGGTACAGGTACTGGTATTGATGTCGATTTCATTGTTTGGGGACCTTACAGTAGTATGATTAATGCTTGTAATACACTCACCGGAGCTTGTGTTGGTGATCACAATTGTTCAGGAAATATTGAGGATTGCAGTTATTCACCTGCCGCAGTGGAAACAATGACAATTGTTTCTCCCGGTCCTGGAAATTTTTACGTAATTCTATTGACAAATTATAGTGGCGTTGCCGGGTATATGAACCTTACACAAGCAACCGGACCTGCAACGAATTGTACAATTACTTGTCCTTCTGTTACCAGTGGGAATGGTTATTTAGTTTCTCCCGGTGGTGCAAATATGCCTGCAACAGTGCCATGTACAAACCCGAATATCAATCTGATTGCCTCTAATGTCACTCCTTTTGGTAACCCGATAACTCCTGCAATAATTATATCTTTTACTGCAAATTCTAACACAACGAATAACGTAAACTGGTACGAAAATGCTGTTTTTGAAGCTTGCTTTGGTCCAAGTTGTGCTTTACCAATTACTGCAAGTGCTAATAACGATCTTCAGTTTTCGACCATGTCGCCTTCTGCCACAAATCTTATTACCCTCTGTGAGACCAACTCGGCAGCTCCTAATACACCTTATACAATTGTTGATGCAGCTAGTGGGGTTATTCTGAATAGCGGTACTTGGCTAGATGAAGGTGTTTGCCAGAATATTAGTTTCCCACCAGGTACAATATCTGGTGTTTCAACCTGGACCATTTCTCCTGCTTGTCCTGGCTGTTTAACTTCCACTGATTGGGGATTTACGACTTTTAGCCCCGCTGTTGCTGGTGCCGGTACTTGGAATATCTGCTATTCTTTTGACCCTCCGGGAGCATGTCCAACCTATACATATTGCCAAAGTATTGTAGTTACAAATCCTTATGTTGCTGCATGGGCTGCCCCTGCAGCAATTTGCGCAAATTCAGGTTTATTAAATTTAACTTCTTTGTTAAATGTAGGAACCACTGCAGGTGGAACTTGGACAGGTACAGGCGTGAGTGGAACAAATTTCAATCCTGCGACATCTGGCCCTGGTTCCTTTAATGTTACCTATACTGTTGGATCAGGTGCTTGTTCTGCAACTCAGTCTCATATTATAATTGTGAACCCCGTTCCTGTTGTAACTGCTACACCTGCATCTCAAACACTTTGTTCAGGAAGTACTACCGGAATTTCTTTGACTAGTACAATTGTTGGTACAACTTATGCCTGGACAGTTGCTCAGACAAACGTTTCCGGTGCTAGTGCAGGAAGTGGGTCGTCTATTACACAGGTGTTAACCGCAACTTCAACCGCTGCCGGAACTGCCGTTTATACAATTACTCCTACAGCAGGTGGTTGTACTGGGACTCCCATAAATGTAACTATTACAGTAAATCCAAGACCTGTTGTTACGGCAACACCTGCTTCTCAGACAATTTGTTCTGGAAACACGACAGGTATTTCATTAACAAGTAACGTTGCAGGAACAACTTTTGCCTGGACCGTTGTTCAGACAAATGTTTCGGGTGCTTCTGCTGGAAGTGGCGCGACTATCTCACAAACACTTACTGCTACGACTACCGTTGCAGGTACTGCCGTTTACACCATTACGCCTACTGCAAATGGTTGTACCGGAACACCTATCACAGTTACCATCACAGTAACTCCCCGACCTGTTGCAACTGCAACCCCTACAGCTCAAACGCTCTGCTCTGGTGGTACAACGGGAATAGCATTAACAAGTAATGTTGCCGGAACTACTTTTTCTTGGACCGCTGTTCAGACAAATGTATCTGGTGCTTCTGCAAGTAGCGGATCAACTATCGCACAAGTTTTAACAGCAACATCAACTGTTGCCGGAACTGCCGTCTATACAATTACTCCTTCTGCTGGTGGTTGTACCGGAACTCCCATAACTGTAACGATAACTGTAAATCCTCGTCCAGTTGTAACAGCAACTCCTGCTTCACAAACATTTTGTTCCGGTGGAACAACAGGTATTACTCTAACTAGTAATGTTGCTGGAACAACTTTCGCTTGGACTGTTGTTCAAACGAATGTTTCGGGTGCTTTGGCCGGAAGTGGTGCATCAATCGCTCAGACTTTAACAGCAACTTCAACTGTTTCCGGAACAGCTGTCTATACGATTACACCTACTGCTAATGGATGTACTGGAACTCCAATAACTGTTACAATAACTGTTACTCCTCGCCCGGTGGCAACAGCTACTCCGGCTGTTCAAACAATATGTTCAGGTAGTGCTACCGGAATCACATTAACGAGTACGGTTGCTGGAACAACATATGCTTGGACTGTTGTTCAAACAAACGTGTCTGGCGCTTCTGCAAGTAGTGGTTCTTCAATTGCTCAAGTTCTAACCGCAACTTCTACTGTTGCGGGAACAGCTGTGTATACAACTACTCCTACTGCGGGTGGTTGTACCGGAACTCCTATAACCGTAACGATAACTGTAAACCCAAGACCGGTTGTGACAGCTACCCCTACTTCTCAGACTTTATGTTCTGGAGGTATAACGGGTATTTCTCTTTCTAGCACAGTTGTAGGAACAACATATACATGGACTGTTGTTCAAACAAATGTGAGTGGAGCTTCTGCCGGAAGTGGAAGTTCAATCGTACAAACTTTAACTGCAACATCATCCGTTGCCGGAACTGCTGTTTATACAATCACTCCTTCAGCTAATGGTTGTCCGGGTGCAGCCATCGTTGTTATTATTACGGTTAATCCAACTCCAGTAGTGACTGCGACACCTTCTTCTCAGACTTTTTGTACAGGTGGTACAACCGGAATTACTTTGTCAAGTTCGGTAGCTGGAACTACTTTTTCTTGGACCGTTGTTCAATCTGGCATTAGTGGCGCTTCTTCCGGGTCGGGAAGTAGTATTACCCAATCATTATCAACAACAGGCACAGTGTCCGGAACCGCAGTTTTCACGATTACACCAATTGCAAATAGTTGCCCGGGGACACCAATTACGGTTACAATAACTGTTAACCCTAATGATAATGCAGCATTTACATATTCATCTTCAACATATTGTCAAACAGGAACGAATCCAACACCAACAATAACAGGATTAGCCGGGGGAACTTTTTCTTCTTCTCCTGCCGGTCTTGCATTTGTGAGTTCGGGAACCGGAACCATTAATTTGGCTGGAAGTACGCTTGGAACATATACTGTAACATACACCACCAGTGGGATTTGTCCGAATACAAGTAGTGTAAATATTACAATTACAAGTGCACCTACAGCTAACTTTACTTATCCGGGTTCTCCATTCTGTCAATATGGTTCTAATCCTTTCCCTACTTTTAGTTTGGGTGCGAGTGCCGGAACGTTTACAGCTTCTCCAGCGGGCTTAGTTTTTGTAAATGTGAATACGGGTCAAATAAATTTAACTTTAAGTACTCCCGGTACTTATACTGTTACAAATTCAATTGTTGCGAGTGGTGGTTGTGCTGCAGCTTCTTCTTCTTCTTCCGTTACAATTATTGCAGCTCCTGTAGTAACGGCCACACCTGCTTTGCAAACAATCTGTTCCGGTAATTCAACGTCAATCGTATTGTCAAGTTCGTTAGGTGGAACAACCTATTCATGGATCGTTTCTCAAACAGGTGTTACGGGTGCTTCTGCAAGCAGTGGATCAACCATTGCTCAGACCTTAACAACAAGTGGTGTTTCATCAGGTACCGCAGTTTATACGATTACTCCAACTTCTGGTGGTTGTATTGGTCTGCCGATTACTGTAACAATTACGGTGAATCCAATTCCTGTTGTTACGTCCACTCCTTCTACTCAGACCATATGTTCAGGAGGGACTACATCAAATATTCTTACAAGTCCTGTTGTTGGTACAACTTTTAGCTGGACCGTTTCACAAGTAGGAGTGACTGGTGCATCAGCAGGAAGTGGTAGTTCTATATCTCAAATATTAACTGCAACAGGCTCTACCACAGGAACTGTGATATATTCAATTACTCCAACAGCAAGTGGATGTCCTGGGATTCCTGTAACTTTTACTGTTACTGTAAATCCAAATCCTGTGGTTACAGCTACTCCTGCTTCTCAGACAATATGCTCCGGAAGTACAACCGGTATTGCTTTGACGAGTAATGTTGCAGGTACTACTTTTGCCTGGACCTTAACACAAACAGGTGTAACTGGTGCGGCAAATGGAACGGGTACCTCAATCGCTCAAACTTTATCTTCAACCGGAGTTGTAACTGGAACTGCCGTATATACAATTACTCCAACAGCAAACGGATGTCCCGGTACTCCGATTACAGCTACAATTACAGTGAATCCTATACCTGTTGTAACTGCTACACCTTCAACTCTTACAATTTGTTCTGGTAGTATTGCTTCAACGACATTAACGAGTACAGTAGCAGGATCTACTTTCGCATGGACCGTAACACAAACTGGTGTTTCCGGTGCAACAGCAGGTAGTGGATCTACAATATCTCAAACGTTAACCGCAACAGGCACCACTTCTGGAACGGCTGTATACACAATAACTCCTACTGCAACCGGATGTCCTGGAATACCTGTTACATTTACAGTAACGGTGAATCCAATCCCTGTTGCTTCAGCAACTCCAGCAGTTCAAACAATTTGTTCTGGATTAACAACTTCAATTGGTCTGACAAGTAATGTTTTAGGGACAACTTTCTCATGGACGGTTGTACAAACTAGTGTTTCTGGAGCAACTGCAGGTTCCGGGTCTTCAATCGCTCAGGTCTTAACTGCTACGGGTGTTGCTCCTGGAACTGCTGTTTACACAATCACTCCTTCTGCAAATGGTTGTTCAGGAACTCCTATTACTGTTACTATAACGGTTAATCCGACTCCATTTGCTACAGCCACTCCCGCGCTTCAAACAATCTGCTCGGGCGGACTAACATCAATTGTTTTAAATAGTTTTACCGCGGGAACTACATTTAGCTGGACTATCGTTCAGACTGGTGTGACTGGTGCCACAGCGGCTTCAGGTTCTACCATTGCTCAAACTTTAACCAATTCCGGTTCGGTTGCAGGAACTGCTATTTATACAATTACTCCTACAGCTAGTGGTTGTTCGGGTACTCCGATAACTGTTACGATAACGGTTAATCCAAAACCTATTGCCACTGCAACTCCTTCTTCACAAACTATCTGCTCTGGAAGTACTGCTTCTTCTGCCTTAACAAGTACAGTTGTCGGAACAACCTTCTCCTGGACTGTGACTCAAACTG
>JBILYL010000041.1:0-12753 GCA_044377775.1 Bacteroidia bacterium | reverse complement strand
AGAAGGGGTGATGGAGATCTCTGTTTTTTTGAAGATAGCAACACCGGCCGGATTAAAGCTAAGTGTGGATATGTCGCCACCAAGAGCTCCCATTGAGCCCGCCATAGAAGCGAAGCGGGCAGTTCCTCCAAATGTGATCTGTGAATAACGCATTGCGTCAATATCATTTTGTGCGTGTAAATGCCATGCAGATAACAACGCCATACCGGTGATCAGAACTTGTTTTTTCATGTGAATGTTTTTTAAATTTCGAATCGTGTTTCCATTTTCACATAGTGTGAATGTGAAAATGGAAAAGCGATTCAGAAAAAATTACCTTCTTGGAGGTTTTGAACTTGCCGGAGTATTGTTGGGATTTCCTCTGCTGGGGCTGGAAGAATTATTTTTTGGTTGTTCAATTCTTGGAGCATCATTTTGAGGCTTTTCGAATTTAGGTTGTTCAACCGGTTTTTGTCTGTCGTTATTATATACTGGTTTTTCTTTGGTCACCGGATTTTCCTTGTATACCGGTCGGTCGTTGTAAACAGGTTTCTCTTCATAAACAGGTTTCTCTTTATAGATAGGAGTCTCTTTATTAGCAGGAGTCTCTCTATAAGTTGGTTTTTCCTTATAAGCCGGATTGTCTGTTGATACAGGTCTGCTGTTATCTGGTTTGTAAGCAGGATTAACCGGGCCTGCAGGTTTTAAGTTGTCAATTCTGTTATCCGCAGGTTTATAAACATCTGCAGCAGAAGAGTTGGTATATGCCGGTTTGATGCGTCCGTAATCATCTTTCGTCCAGTTTTCCGGATTCGCTTTCGCCTGTGTTTCAATCTCGGTCATCATGCGGCTTGCAAGAGAAGGTTGAGCAGTTACCCTGCCGTTTGAACCTGTTGTTCCGCGTGGTCCGTAGTAATAACTGTTATTGTCATAGCTATTGAAATAATTGTTGTTGTTCAAGCCGCTGTAATATCCATCCCAATAACCATTGTTGTAACCATTCATGTATGGATTATATCCGTATCCGTTATTACCATAGGGGTTGTATCCATAACTGTATCCATAAGGGTCGTAACCGTATCCGTAAGGATTATACCAGGGGTCGTATCCCCAACCTTGATTGCCATACCAGTAATAACTTGGGTTGTATGAATAGGTATTATAGCTTGGTCCCCAGAAATTGTAGCCCATGTAAACGCTTGTTCCGTAATTGTAGGGATCACCTGTATACCAATAGGAGTTTGTATAATAGTTATCGTAGTAACCATAACTGCCACAGTTGTTGTGAAAACGTCTTAAGCGAACAGAATAAGCGTCATCATAATAATCGTCATAGTTGAATGGCGTATTGTCGTTGTAATTATTGGTTGTGTTGTTAATGATCGTTGTTTCATTATCTGAAGGAGTGTAGTAGTCGTCAACAGGAGTGTAGCTACTGCGTTTTGTATTCTGGGCAGCCAATGCCGCCTCATCCGCCTGCTTTTTTGCCTCTTCTTTTGCAATGGCTTCATCTATTTTGCGTTTTTCCTTATCCGCTGCTTTGTCTTTTGAAGAATAGTAGATATCATCGCTATAAGCTTTTGATTGAGCGCCTTCGGGTGCTTTGCAGGCAGTAAACGCTAATAAAAAGAAAGTCAGAATACTAAGATAGGTTTTCATTTTATACTTTAAATTGATGAAAGGGGATGATTTTTAATTCTTTTAAAATCGACAAAAGGTTTAATTTTCTATTTTTACGATTCCTAAAGTCAGTTATAAAATTACAAATACTATACCACAAAAAAAAGATTATGAGCAAGGAGTTATCAACGCGAGAAGGAAATTATTCTGAATGGTACAACGAATTAGTTGTCAAAGCAGATTTAGCAGAACATTCTGCTGTAAAAGGCTGTATGGTCATTAAGCCTTATGGCTATGCTATTTGGGAAAAGATGCAGCAGGCATTGGATAAAATGTTCAAAGATACAGACCATGTCAACGCGTATTTTCCATTGTTCATACCCAAATCTTTTTTTAGCAAAGAAGCGAGTCATGTAGATGGATTTGCAAAAGAATGTGCCGTTGTGACACATTACCGTTTGAAAACGGCCCCTGATGGAAGTGTTGTGGTAGATGAAACAGCAAAGTTAGATGAAGAATTAATTGTTCGTCCGACCTCCGAAACTATCATTTGGAATACATACCGAGGCTGGATTCAATCGTACCGCGATCTGCCGATTTTGGTGAATCAATGGGCGAATGTTGTGCGTTGGGAGATGAGGACACGTTTATTTTTGAGAACAACAGAATTTTTGTGGCAGGAAGGACATACCGCACATGCTACATCTGCGGAAGCAGTAATTGAAACTGAAAAAATGCTGGGGGTATATGCTGAATTTGCCGAAAAGTGGATGGCGATGCCGGTAATAAAGGGAATAAAGACAGCAAACGAACGCTTCGCAGGAGCGGTTGAAACTTATTGTATTGAGGCATTGATGCAGGATGGTAAAGCGTTACAGGCAGGAACCTCTCATTTCTTAGGACAAAATTTCGCGAAAGCATTTGATGTAAAATTTGCAACAAAAGAAGGAACGCAGGAACACGTTTGGGCAACCTCATGGGGTGTTTCTACCCGGTTAATGGGCGCGTTGGTGATGTCGCACTCAGATGACAAAGGATTGGTTTTGCCTCCTAAATTAGCCCCTTTTCAAGTGGTGATTGTTCCGATTTATAAAGGAGAAGAGCAATTGGCACAGATAAATGAAGTGGTTGCAAAGATGAAAAAAGCAATGGAAGCCAAAGGAATCAGTGTGAAATACGATAACAGAGATACGCAGCGTCCAGGTTGGAAATTTGCGGAATATGAATTAAAAGGAGTGCCTGTTCGAATTGCGATCGGAGGACGGGATCTGGAGAACGGAACCGTTGAGGTAGCAAGAAGAGATACAATGGAAAAGGAAACCCTTCAGCAAGCCGACATTGAAAACAAGATCGAGCATTTGTTGGAGCAGATTCAAGAAAATCTGTATCAGAAAGCAAAAACAATGAATGAGGCTAAAACTTATTCAGCCGATACTTACGAAGAATTTAAAAAGATCCTGGAAGAAACACCCGGGTTTATTATGGCACATTGGGACGGAACACCGGAGAGCGAGCAAAAGATAAAAGAAGAGACCAAAGCGACCATCCGTTGCATCCCTATAGGTAATAAGCAAGAGCAGGGCGTGTGTATTTATAGTGGGAAACCATCCACACAGCGGGTGGTATTTGCAAGGGCGTATTAAGCTAATAAATTCATTGAAAAAATGGAAAAGAAAACACCAAGAGAGTTGATCTTAAAAGCGCTTGTCGAGAAGTCGAGCATGAAGCAGGATGTGTATGCGAATACATTGAGCACTTTCAATACGCTGAAAGCGGTGGCAAAAAAAGTATTGGCAGAGATGTCAACAGAAATTGCGACAAAAGATAAGCGGGTGATCATCGAGTACCGGGAAAAAGGTGAATTTGAGTTCGAGATCAGAATTGCTGGCGATCTGTTGATCTTCTCGATGCATACAAATATTTTTGAATTTGACCGAAGCCACCCGATCTGGAAGAGTTCGTATATAAAAGAAGACCATTTCCGGACCTTCTGCGGGATGATCAATATTTATAATTTCCTAAATGATTCATTTAAATATAACAGGATCAATGATTTAGGTTATGTGATTGGGCGAATCTTTATAAATAAGGAAAACCATTATTTTGTGGAAGGAAAAAGACAGCTAGGTTTCCTGTATAACGACTTTGTTCATGCTGTTATAGATGAGAATGCGATCAAGGCTGTTCTGGAGTCAACGATCCTGTATTGCTTGAATTTCGACCTGTACACCCCGCCATTTGACGCCATTAAGGAAATTAGCGTGATGGATATGCAGTCGGTTAGTGAAAGTATGCAGATAAAAACCGGAAAACGCTTAGGCTTTCGTTTTCAGGCAGATACTGATTCAATTGATTGATTTTTATTTAAAGTTTAAAAAATATTTTGCAGAAATAGAATTTTCATTTACATTTGCACTCCCAAAATTAAAGGGCCCGTTCGTCTAGGGGTTAGGACGCCAGGTTTTCATCCTGGTAAGAGGGGTTCGATTCCCCTACGGGCTACAAAAGAAGTAAAATAGTTATTAGTAATTGATGCAGGGCTTCCCAAAAGGAATACCGGCAACGAAAAAAAAAGAAAAATGGCAAATCATAAGTCAAGTATCAAAAGAATCCGTTCTAACGATGCTAAAAGATTAAGAAATCGTTACCAGGCAAAAACTATGCGTAATGCTATTAAGGAATTAAGAGCTGACGAAAGTAAAAAATCGGCATCTGAAAAACTTCCTAAAGTTATTGCTATGGTTGACAAGTTGGCTAAAAAAAGCGTTATCCACAAGAATAAAGCGTCTAACTTGAAATCCAAATTGACTAAAAAAGTGAATGCTCTAACAAAATAGTAGCACCCCACTTATTTCACGATAATACTATAAATTGAGGCTCCGCGATTATGCGGAGCCTTTTTTTTATGTCTGATATTTTGATGATATTTTAACAGATAACTCATCCTGAAGACCATACCTATTCGTGTCACATAAGATCCCCGAATGTAAATGATAGTGCCAAATAATAAAAAATAAGGCACGTTGCACTATAGAAAAAACAGAAAAAAATGCATTGTCATTAGCCCGAAAAGTTGAATTAAATAAACACATAGAAATCAAATAACTGAAAAAAGCAATAAAAGTAGGCGTTCCTGTGTTTGAAAAAAAACAGACATATAAACGTAATTTAACAAAAAGAATATGGAGGAAAACCGATTGGGAATAAAATCCTGGGCAGAAGAAGACCGTCCACGGGAGAAAATGATGGAGAAAGGAAGGCATGTGCTTACTGAAGCTGAATTGATCGCCATTTTAATAGGTTCGGGCAGCAGAGACGAGACAGCTGTGGAGTTGTCAAAAAGAATTTTATCGAGTGTCGGAAATAATTTGAATGACCTCGGCAAGCTGAATATTAAAGAGTTGATCCGCTTTAAAGGAATCGGGGAGGCGAAGGCCGTGAGTGTTGTGGCTGCTTTAGAGTTGGGCCGTAGAAGAAAAGAAGCGGAGAAGGTGAAACGTGATAAGATCACCTCCAGCAAAGATGTGTTTGATATTTTAAATCCGATATTGATCGATCTGCCTTTTGAAGAATTTTGGCTGTTGATTCTAAACCGTGCGAATCTGGTGATCAAAAAAGAAATGATCTCCCGCGGAGGTGTTTCAGGAACTGTAGTGGATACAAAGATTATTTTTAAAGCAGCAATTGAAAATTATGCCTCTTCCATTATTATTTGTCACAATCATCCTTCCGGAAATTTAAAGCCGAGTGAGGCGGATATCCGAATTACAAAAAATATTAAGGAAGCCGGAAAATTGATGGAAATTCCTTTGCTCGATCATTTGATCGTTGCTGAAAACGGATTTTACAGCTTTGCAGACGAGGGTATGCTGTAATGCGTTCAGTTTGCAGCCGAATCGGATATCCCCGATTCATTTATTTTTTTTAAAATCGCTTTAAATGCATCAGTTGTTTTTATTTTCACAAATGCATTATCGTTTTGAAGTCGCTCGATGTCTTTAAATCCATTTTTAACAGCATCTTCAAGTGATAGTATTGTTTCCTTGTCTTTTCCTTCGATAGCAAGTATGATAGCGTTTAAATAGTGCGATTCACTATTTGTAGGGTCAACGGTTAAGTAGATCTGGCAAAACATTTTGGCAGCAGGAAGATTTCGCTGTTGCAGCGCACCGGTTGTTTGCATGTAGGCAACCAAACTTAAATAATCAAGTGTGCGTTTATACATGAGAACGTCATCGGTGTTTCCTGATTTGATTTTTTTATTCATGGAAGCGATGTCTTGTTTCCACCAATCTATGTTTTTGGATTGAAATGCTTCCGAATAAAATCCTTTCATTTCTTCTTCTTGTTTCCATATCTGCCCTTCCTTCTTCAGTTGTTTGTCAACTTCCTGATTCGATTTTAATGGATTATAGATCTCGTAATATTCTTTTAGGTCGGTCAATCCGTCAAAAAAGTTAATGGTTCTTCTTGTAAGGTTATACACTTCAAACGTTTTATTGTTTTTTTGTGCCTCCTTGATCTTATTTGAATACACTAAAATATTTTCGTTGATGAATGCTTCATTTTTTAAGGAAGGATCTTTGCGGATCGCTCCCAATTCGCACCATAAAAAAGCATCCTTCATTACGTCTTCTCCGGGCCATTCGTGCTTGCCATCGAATTCAATAAATGCATGCTTTACAGGACGACCCGCTAATTCGATCATGTCGTACTTTCTCATTTCTATATAATTGAAATCCTTGTTTCCGCAGATTCCTAAAAAGGTATAATTGCTTCTGGGGTCTTTGTTGTTTGCAGCGGGAGATGCCGCACCGCAGCAGATAACTCCGGCAATGGCCCCGTTTGTGATACAAATCGCATTTGCAACTCTTGCTCCACCCGAAAATCCGATCACATAGATACGGCTTGTATTAATAGATAAACGTTGTTGTGAGTCGGAGAATAATTTGTTGGCAATAGTTTGAGATTGATCCCATGAAATACCGTTCTTGGAATTGTTGGAGCCGATAAGAATGTAACCATATTTATCTGCCAAACTTTTATACATTGACACGGGCAATTTCCCTGTACCATGTGCGTCAAAAGCATAGATCACGGGATATGTTTTTTCGACAGAATAAGAGGCTGGCAGATATAAGGCATACGATTGAGACGCATCCGTTAAGTTCACTACTTTTTCTATGACCACTCCTGTTTCGAAACTTTCTGCTCCAATTGCAGTAGCTGTAGTATCTTTCGCATTTACTGATTTCCCGGGATCGGAAGAGCAAGAGAACAGTATGCTTGTAAATAAGGTTAGTATTAAAATTGAATGTGTTTTCATTGTGATTTCATTATTTGAATTGTATCCTGTGGACTAAATTAGTAACAAAGAAAGATCGTTTTAAACTGTACTTTTTTATTTGCCTGTACGTTGAAGCCTCTAGGTAATTTTGTAATTTTTATACTCACCGATCTTCCATCCGATTTTCTTTTCGATGAACATCAGCACTTGTATTTTTATGGATGATTTTTTTTGAGTCGGATCAAATGAGAATTTCCAATTCATTTTATTGATACGTCCTTGCATTACTTTTGGGTGTGTGCCTTTGAATGTTGCGAGAGAATCAATTTGAGAATAGTCGAATTTATCAACTTCGGGTACATTTTTTTTTATCCACGCGTCATCGTGCCACAGTTTATTGAATGTTTGCTGTTTTGCTTGTTGCGCCTCCGGAGGCTTCACCCAGCCATAGTGATAAACAGAAGCATCAATGTGTTTTACATTTAATTTCTTACCTTTTTTCCTAAAACCTTGTGCATCTAAATAGGAAGAAATGGTATGGTCGTTTTTGATCACGCGAATCTCTCTGCGGTACCATCGTCTCGAATCACCAATAAAATCGTAAGAGCCGAAAAAGTGTGTATAATTAAAAAGCAATCCATCTACAGATGAATCGTTCTTGAACTTTTCCATAGAAGCTTTTATGGAAGGCAGATATTTTTCGTGGATCACTTCATCCCCTTGAATATAAAAAGCCCAATCACTGTCTTCGGAAACTGCTGCAAACGCTTTATTCGTTTCATCGGCCAATACTTTTCCACCTTCGCGCAAGCGTTCGTCCCAAATGGTTTCGATGATCTTTATTTTGGGCGAACCGATGGAACGGATCAACTCCAAGGTATCATCTTCCGATTTTCCGACAGCGACAATCATTTCATCGCAGAGAGGAAGGATGGACGTGATGGCTTCCACGATCGGGTAATCGTATTTTATTGCATTACGAACGATGGTGAATCCGCTGATCTTCATTACGGTTAAATTCCGGTGAAATTACTCGGTGAAATTTTCTTCAATTCAGTTTTTATTGCATCGCTTACATTTAGGGTATCAATAAACGCAGCTATACTGTCTTTCGTAATATGTGTATTGGTACGCGTTAATTCCTTTAGTGCTTCGTATGGTTTTGAGTATCCCTCTCTGCGAAGTACAGTTTGAATAGCTTCCGCAACAACCGCCCAGTTATTCTCCAGATCTCTTTCAAACGCTTCTTTGTTTAAGATTAACTTATCCAGCCCTTTAATTAAAGATTTGTAAGCAATTAAACTATGAGCAAGAGGAACACCAACATTGCGTAATACAGTTGAATCAGTGAGGTCACGTTGTAAGCGGGAGATTGGAAGTTTAGCGGAAAGGTGTTCGAATATCGCATTTGCAATTCCCAAATTACCTTCCGAATTTTCAAAATCGATCGGATTCACTTTGTGAGGCATTGCTGAGGAACCGATCTCTCCTGCTTTTATTTTTTGTTTAAAATAATCCATTGAAATGTATGTCCAGATATCGCGGTCCAAATCAATAAGAATGGTGTTGATACGTTTAAGGGCATCGCAATAGGCGGCAAAATTATCGTAGTGTTCAATTTGAGTAGTCGGGAAGGAGCGGTTTAATCCTAAGTTTTTATTTACAAAACTATTTGCGAATGAAAGCCAATCGATCTGCGGATAAGCAACATGGTGGGCATTTAAATTTCCTGTAGCACCACCAAATTTTGCTCCGTAAGGAACTGCTTTTAACATCGCGATCTGGTTTTGTAAACGAACAACAAATACCATGATTTCTTTTCCTAAGCGTGTTGGTGAAGCCGGTTGACCGTGTGTGCGTGCAAGCATCGAAACGTTCTTCCATTCTTCCGCATAACCGGAAAGTTTGTTTACGACATCTTCTAAAACGGGCAATAAACATTCGTTCATCGCATCTTTAATGGAATAAGGGATGGCGGTGTTGTTAATGTCCTGAGACGTTAATCCGAAATGGATAAATTCTTTTTGTTCGTTGATCTTCAATTCATCAAATTTTTCCTTGATAAAATACTCAACTGCTTTCACATCGTGGTTGGTGATCTTTTCGATGTCTTTAATTTTTTGAGCATCCGCTTCAGTCAGATGCGTGTATATTTTGCGGAGTGCAGGATACAACGTTTTGTCAAAACTGTTCAGTTGAGGCAATGGAAGTTCGCAAAGCGCGATAAAATATTCGATCTCAACGAGCACACGATATTTTATAAGTGCCGCTTCAGAAAAGTAATCCGCAAGTTTTTCGGTTGTATTTCTATAGCGCCCGTCAATAGGAGAAATAGCAGTAAGTTTATTTAATTCGCTCATTGTAAATTATTGATTTAAAAAAGAGTAACGAAGATAAGGAAAATAAGGATTTAATCGCATCGGATTTCGTAAAGAAGTCCAGCGTACTTTTATTGTTGTCGGTAAGCGTTAACGTATCTCCAAGATTATTTCGTCTCCGACAATTCAATTATTCTGTCGAATTCGTGGGGTTTGATGGAAGCAACCGACAGGCGGCTTAAGCGAACCAGTTCGATCCCTTCCAGCTTTTTGTCAGCCTTGATTTCGGCTAAGGTTAGAGCTCGTTTCAGTTTTTTGAATGGTGCAATTTCCACAACGCTCCATGCTGGATCTTCTGTGGTCGGATCAGGATATGCTTCTTTCACTACTTTTGCGATGCCGACAATATTCAGTCCTTCGTTGCTATGATAAAAAAATACGAGGTCGCCTTTTTTCATTGCACGCATATTGTTTCGGGCAGCATAATTTCGCACACCATCCCAAACGGCTTTTTTATCTTTAACAAATTGTTCCCAGCTGTATTTGAAGGGCTCTGATTTTACTAGCCAATAGTTCATAGTAGGCAGACTGTTTTTAGTGTATGATTTTAAAAACTAATTCTTTCAGCAGCTCGCCTTCAGAGGCAGAACCTCTGTCGACACCTTTAGATTTCATATCATATTCGCGCAGAAAGCCAAAGATCGATTTTAATTTTCCTACAGAATAATTTTTAGCACCAACTTCATAATCCTTCACAAAAAACGGATTAACACCCATTGCAGATGCAGCCGTTTTTTTATCTGTCAGAAATTGATAGATAAGAATTTTGCAGAAGTAACCATAGAGTGAAGCCACGGTCATAACCATAGGATTGTCCTTCGGGTTTGCATTAAAATAATTGATGATGCGGTTCGCTTTCAATACTTCTTTTTTACCGATCGCTGAATGCAGTTCGAATACATTGTAATCTTTACTGATTCCGATATTTGTTTGAATATGCTCGGTGGTGATCTCTGATTTAGCTGGTAGGTTAATGATGAGTTTGTCTAACTCATTTGTAACTTTACTTAAACTTGTTCCGAGGTATTCACTTAACAAGCCTGCAGCACGTTGGTTAATTGTATAATCTTTCGACTTCAGGTAATTATTGATCCAGTCAGCAACCTGATTGTCGTATAATTTTTTTGATTCGAACATTGCCGCATGCTTCGTGATCAATTTAGCAAGTGCGGTGCGTTTATCGATGCTTTTGTATTTGTAGCAAAAAACCAGAATAGTTGAGGGAAGAGGGTTTTCGAGGTAGGCTTCAAAAGGTGTTTTTACCTTATCCTTTTCTTTTTTATCTTCTTTCTCTTTTTTAACCAAGTCTTTTATGTCTTGTGCTTCTTTGATAATAAGAACCTGATGTTCGCTCATCATCGGAAAGCGTTTTGCTGCGCCAATAATATCGGCAGCGGAAACATCGCGGCCATAAAGAATAGTTTGGTTGAATTCTTTTTCAGATTCATCCAACACATTGTTTTCGATATAATCAGAAATCATATCAATAAAATAAGGCTCTTCACCCATCAGAAAATAGATGGGGCGGTACGTCTTCTTTTTTAATTCTGATATTATTTCGTTGTATTCCAAAAGTTTTTTTTGATTAATTATTTAAATTAAATTTCTAAAGATCTGTTGTCATTAATGCATTAAAATCTCAGATGTTTTACAGTCAAGCCATTGTTGATAAGCTCGTTTAGCGAGTCGATCCCGATCTTTAAATGTTCGTCAACAAAATTTTGAGTGATCACTTTATCGCTTTCGGATGTTTTTACTCCCTCCGAGATCATCGGTTGATCACTAACTAAAAGTAAAGCTCCGGTAGGTATTTCATTGTAAAATCCAGTTGAAAAAATGGTAGCTGTTTCCATGTCTATTCCCATTGCTCTGACGGAGCGCAGATATTCTTTGAATTTTTCATCGTGTTCCCAAACTCTGCGGTTGGTAGTATATACAGTACCTGTCCAATAATCTTTATTGTGGTTACGTATAGTTGTTGAAATTGCTTTTTGCAAACTGAAGGCAGGTAATGCAGGGACTTCAGGAGGGAAATAATCATCAGAAGTTCCTTCACCGCGAATGGCGGCAATCGGTAATATGAGATCACCCAATGCATTTTTCTTTTTCAGTCCGCCACATTTTCCCAAAAATAAAACGGCATGAGGTTCAATAGCACTCAGCAGATCCATTATTGTTGCAGCATTCGCGCTCCCCATGCCAAAGTTGATAATTGTGATCCCGTTCGCGGTAGCATTCGGCATTGGCATATCTTCCCCTTTTATTTCAACTTTATTCCATTCCGCAAATTTTTTCACATACTTGTTGAAATTTGTAAGGAGAATGTATTTTCCAAATTCATTCAAAGGAGTTCCTGTATAACGAGGTAACCAATTTTGTACAATTTCTTCTTTGTTTTTCATAGTTTATGGATAAGACCTTTCAGGTTTTCACAGGTAACAATTTTTTTGTCATCCGGTTTAATTAACGGAGCGGTTTTTAGCGCAAAGCGAAAATACAAAATTTAGCAGGGGGAATAAGTGGTTGTTAAGAATTTTTGATAAAAAAATACAATGAGTGCGTCACAAATTTTTTCTTACTTCGTGAGGAAATGCAGGAACTCAATTTGCCAAAATATCAGTTTAGGTTCAAAGAGGCAGCGGAAAAGATCCAGATCTTTGATGCTTTCCGAAAGAAATATGTGCTTTTGACGCCCGAAGAATGGGTGCGCCAGAATTTCCTGCAGTATTTGGTGACCGAAAAAAAATATCCTCTTTCTCTTATCGCAGTTGAAGCTGGTTTAAAATACAATCAAATGCAGAAGCGCGCGGATGTGTTAGTGTATGATAAACAAGGCCAGCCCTTTTTATTGGTGGAATGCAAAGCCCCGGAAGTCAAAATTTCTCAGGATACATTCGATCAGGTTGCCCGCTATAATATGATATTTAAAGTAAATTATCTGGTTGTAACCAATGGACTGGATCATTTTTGCTGTAAAATGGATTATTCCGATAACAGTTATCGTTTTTTAGCTGAAATTCCCGCTTTTTAAGCAGAGTTTGTTTTTTTTAAAAACTTTCCTATATTGCAGTAAATTAACAATTTAAATTCCCCTTATAATGCAACAAATTAAAAAAATCTCTCTAGCAATTCTTGCAGGTGTGATAAGCACTTCAACGATGGTTGCTCAACTGAAAACCGGTGCATCTTCCGCTGTTCCTCATTTTAAAATGGCTGAGAATGTTAAACCCGGTGATTTTCTTGAAAAAACAATCATTATTAAGGTAAAGCCTGAATATAGTTCTATTTGTTCCGCTGTGAAAATTGAAAATACAGTATTCAAAAAACTTTTTTCTGATCTAGGCGGTATGAATTTGGTGAAAGTGTTCCCGCATACAAAAGCTCCTGAAAGACCATATAACGACAGAGGTGAAAAACTTGTTGATTTAACATTGATTTATCAGTTTTCCTATACGTCATTTGTAACACTTGAAAAAGCAATCAATAAAA
>JBILYL010000258.1:0-4349 GCA_044377775.1 Bacteroidia bacterium | reverse complement strand
CTTTATCACTAAAAAAATTAATTCCGGCCCCAAGGTGCGCTTTCTTTTCGTTCTTATCAAAAAGAGGCATATCCGCTGAAGCAGCAACGGTATTAAAAGCATTCCCCATAGCCATCCACTGGTTCTTGTAATTCACCATAGCACGGATATAGCCACTATAAACACCGGTAGCACCAGGATTTAACAGTTGAGGCGTTTCATTGTATTGTGAGAAATGAACATCCTGCGACATTGAAAATAAAGCCGTCAAAGAAAATAAAATAGAAAAGGAATTTCGAATTAATTTCATACAAACAGATTAGCGAACCAATGTAATATTTCCTTTTTTCTCAACTGTTGAACCATCGGGCATTATACCGGAAACGCGGTATGCAAAAACACCGGGGTTACAAGGTTGTCCCATAAATGTTCCATCCCAACCAACAGATCTGTCGTTGGTTTTAAATACCTGTTGTCCCCAGCGATTATAAATTTGAAAATCTAATTTATCAATGCTTCCTAAGACAAACAATAAATCGTTGTTATTGTCGCCATTCGGAGAAAACACATTCGGGATACCAACTTCTGCTCCACCCTGAGGTTCTGATTCCAAACGAAAAACAGCAATTACATTCTCTGTCTGATTAAATGTCACTTCAGCAGAGTCGCTCACGGTGCTTGGTGCAGGAGTATGATTTGCCATATCCCAATGATCAAAAATATAAATCCCGTTAGGACTTGCTTTTAATTTAGTAACGATACCACCGAAATAGCTGCCCGAATAAATATAAGAAGCAGGAGTTATACTGTTAATTTTAATATTTCCGGCACCAGGAGGAAACACATCAAATGTAACGGCATAAGGCCCAGTCAGAGAATAACAATCAATTAAACCTTGAGTTAAAGAAGTACAACGCTGATTCACTTGTGCTCTAAAAGTAGCTGCGTTTGCTTTCCATGTTGTATAATTACCACCCCATTTCGCACACTGAGCAGTCATTTCCGGATCAATAATATTGATCATACTATCCAAAAGCGGAACAGCGAATGAACAATTTAATTTCGTATTCATCAAATCAATGTAGCGAGCCTGGTAATATTGTTTAAAATCAGGATTCGCCATCAGTGCATTCAATATTTGCGTATGACCTTGTCCACCGGGATCATCTAACCCTTCTACGTTACAAGGATCCGCATTCGGGGAAGGATCAGGAATTCCGGTATAATTTATATAATGTCCGAGGATCGCATCCATATCCCAAAGTGTATAGCGCCATTTCTTTTTATCACCGGCAGGATCTAGGCCACGCCACCAGGCAGTGTTCCAATCCAACCAATCGGAAGTTGCCAACCAGGAGTTAAAAACAAAATAATCGACAAAACTTTTGACATTAAAAAGACTATCAACATAAGCATAATTTGCAGCAACGGCCATACTATTGGATGTAATGTATGAACGAAGAGTATTCCAATCAGTTTGCGCCTGTGCTCCACCGTATGCACTCCAAGTTCCTCCCCATGTTTGAAGAAATTGAACATTCGGATCGTCTTGCTTGTAATAATGATCCGTAAAGTCGAGGTCATCGATCTTTTCACGCACATCATAAACACCCCAATATTGTCCGTTTAAATAAACAATAGCAGGTGCCCAGGTACGTTCATCCATGTATAATTGAGCACGCTGTGAAAGTGTATGGGCATATGAATCACGAATGTGAGCAGGAGCACCAGGAGCAAAAGGGTAATTATCGTTTGCTGCCGCTTTGAAAATCAGACGTTGATATGAATCACGATTTTTGTTTATGAATATGGGAGAATTCACACCATAGTTATAACCCATTTCATCTCTGGAAACATAATCGAATCCACGTTGGTTGTAGGCCCAGGAGTCATTTCCGTGTTCATTGGTTTCACCACCTGTTTCAGCAATTAATATTTTTGCTTCATTAAAATATTCCAGTCCTGTTTCAGCGGTAAGTTGAGTACCATTTAAAAGATCATCTGTTTGATCACCAAAAATAGAAACCACAGGAATGGTATGTGTTGAATTAATAAAGTAAGTATTACTTTCGATAAAACTAGCAGGAACAAGCGGATTAGAACTAAATGCTTTTGCTCTGAGAACCGAAGTTGAAGAGATACTAACCGGTGTGGAATAAGTTGTAGATCCAATCGTGGGAATCGTTCCATCTGTAGTATAATGAATCGTTAATCCGGCACCGGCAGCAGTGATCGTAACGGTTTGAGCACCTGCATAAAATCCGGCAGCAACATTCATTGTTGGACGACTTGCATATTCCAGCATAGCACCTGCATTGGACGTTCCGGAAGTAGGAGTTGTAAAAACACCCCAGGTTGTTCCACCATTTGTTGTTCTTCCTCTAGAGTGACTGGATTGAGTCGGAACAAGGGTCATAGAATCGATAATCGTTCCTGAAGGATTAGCAAAAACGATCGCTTCAGGTTTTGTCTGTGTAAATTTAATACCTGCATGAATGTTTGTACCCACAACGGTATTTTTTCCTGATGCCCACACTCTGAGAAAGCCATTTGCAGGAATTGTTACGCCAGCAGGAATAGGCCATTTTGTAGGATTCGAAAGTTTATCGCTGAAATAATAACCTGTTAAAGCAACGGAAGCTCCGCCTGCATTATATAATTCTATCCAGTCGGGAGTTTCACCAAAGTTGTCGGTAATACTAACGTTTGAACAAGAAAACTCATTAATCATTACCTGGCTACTTGCAGTATTTGTAAAAGAAAACAACAATGCAATTAGCGGTAAACATCGGAAGTAATTTTTCATACTCATGAAAAATAGAATTAAGTGAAAACAATAACGAGACTAATTTACATATTTAATCCTTAATTTCAAAACAATCTGAACCAATTCTTACCCGTCCAAAATCGAACTCCGGTAATATATTCATAGTAGTCATAACATATAAACAGACTTATTTACGCTTAAGGGTATAAACCATCCGAAAAACAAACGCATGAATAAAAAAAAAGCACCCTTATAAAAAGGGTGCTCCAGTTAAAATAATTTGCAATTTCTAGAACTTTGCGATAAGGCCAAGTCCGATATTAAAGCCATTTCCTTTTATTCCATATACCCATTTATTGTTATCATTGATATCGGAATCATTATCATTTGAAAACTGAAGTGTATTATATGAATAACCCATATAACCAGCATTGATGTACATACCAAAATGATCACCGAAATAAATGCGTGGATTAAGCATAACACCATAATTCAATCCGTTATCAACAGCCATTGAATTTAATGCATCATTTGATAAATATTTAAATTTTGAATAGCCGATAATTAATCCAACTGGCATATCAAAACGTTTTGTTTTGATCAAATGGAAATTAAAAACAAGATCCAGATCAAGTCCTGTAACTTTCGGTTTGAGCCCTGAAATAGAATCTGTTTCTTCAAAATAGTTTGAATACCCAAAACGAGCGCCTATACCTAACCAATTTGCAACTCCATATTCAATGCAAACAGGATAAACCACAGAAGCAGCACCATCTGTTGTATCATTTTCAATTTTAATGGAGCCACTATTGTATTCAGTATGGATCTTTGTTTTATAAAGAGCGACACCAATACCTAAACTGGCTGTAAAGTTTCCTTTTTCAAATGCTTTATCCTGTGCATAAATAGACGATATTGATAAACAAAAAACGAGTGCAATAAGCGTAATTTTTTTCATGATACGTTAATATTAGTTAGGTTAAAAATTAAATTGTACCGCCAATTTAATTTGTATAAACATACACTATTTTTTCAAAATCAAAACAAAATGGATATAAAGTATGCCGATAATGTTATTAACAAAACACCGATAACATTCAGAAAAAAACCAGCTCTTAACATATCGTTAACACGCAAACGGTTACTGCCAAAAACAATAGTATTTGGAGCTGTCGCAACAGGAAGCATAAATCCAAGGGAAGCAGACAATGTAGCAGGAATCATAAGGATCAGAGGGTGAACATCCATCGTTTGCTGAACAGCAATTAAAATGGGCAGCATTAATTGAATGGATGCAACATTGGAAGCAAATTCACTGATGATAGTTATAACAATGCACATTCCAAAAATGATCAGGTAAATATTCATTTCGGCAGCGAAATTCAATTGCGTGGCAAGCCATGTGCTTAATCCGGAAAGTTCGAATCCTTTTGCAAGTGCAAATCCACCACCAAACAAAAGAATAATATCAAAAGGCAATTTGGAAGTTTCCTCCCATGTGATCAGTGCCCTTCCCTTTTCTGTTTTTGAAGGAATCAGAAACAAGGACACAGCCATAAAAATAGCCACAGTACTGTCTTGCAAATACATTTTATAGGGAAAC
>JBILYL010000040.1:0-12818 GCA_044377775.1 Bacteroidia bacterium | reverse complement strand
GTAAAGAATCTCGACAGAGATATTAATGAGATGCAGCTTGAAGGCCTTTTTGCACAATTTGGTGAAGTTGTTTCTACGAAAATTGTTTATGACACCATTACCTGGGAGTCGAAAGGGTTTGCTTTTTTAGAAATGGCAAAAAAAACAGATGGACAGAAAGCTATCGAGGCTCTGAATGGAAAAGAAGTAAAAGGTCGTGAATTAATTGTACAGGAAGCGGAAGAAAGACGCAGATAATTTTTTATTATGAGCCAGTTTAAGTATGTTTTTTTATTGTTTTTTGTACTCTTTATTTGTTGCGCTTCTGAAACCTCTGAAGAAAATATAGAGAAGGCAGTTCCCATCAGTCAGGATAGTGTCAATAAAATTTTAGTTGAGATAAATGCTTCTGAAAAAGCAAAATGTCTGGATACTCTTTTTAAAAATAAGGTGAAGCTTGCCGGTTTTAATGGCTGTGTATTGGTGGCGCAACGCGGACAAATCATTTACGAAAAAGCATTCGGCCTTTCAAATTTTAAAACAAAGGATTCATTAAAGCTTAATTCATCATTTCAGTTAGCCTCCGCTTCGAAAACATTTACGGCAACAGCAATTTTAATGCTCGCTGATCAAGGAAAACTTGCACTCACTGATAATGTTCAGAAATTCTTTCCGGCATTCCCGTATCAGGGAATAACCATAAAGCTATTGCTTTCACATCGCTCCGGCTTGTTTAATTACATTTATTGCTGTGAGCAGTATTGTGAGAAACCAAACAAGTATAAAAAAGGAGTATTCGACAACGCGGCCATGATGGAAATTATTACCACGCATAAATGTGATGTGTATGCCAAGCCCGATAAGAAATTTGAGTATTCCAATACAAATTATGCGATCCTTGCTTGTATTGTTGAAAAAGCTTCCGGTTTAAGTTTTGCTGATTATATGGAACAAAATATTTTCAAGCCTTTGGGTATGAACGATACATGGGTGCATAATCCGAAAGGTAGTGTTGTACATAAAAACAAAACTATAGGCCATAAAGCATCAGGCACATTCGAAGATGAAACATATGCTGACGATGTAGTAGGTGATAAAGGAGTTTACTCAACGGTAGAAGATATGCTTAAATGGGATCAATCGTTCTATACAGAAAATCTGTTGAAGAAAACAACCATTGAGCAGGCTTTCACCGGATATAGTAATGAGCATAAGGGTAAACGTAATTATGGCTACGGCTGGAGGCTTACTGATGATGGTAAAGCTCCCAAAGTGATCTATCACAATGGTTGGTGGCATGGATATAATAGTTTGTTTTTTCGCAGACCAGCGGATCAGACTACAATTATTGTGCTTGGAAACAAGTATAACCGCAGTACGTATCAGATCCAAGGCGTGCTTTCTATTCTTAATACCAATTCATCACCGACCGATTTCGAAGGTGCTGAATGATGTTTTTTGTATTAATTTGATTAAAATCACTCTATGTAAAGTCAATTAGCCATATCTTTGACCAAATTTTAAAAAAACATAAGATCAGTATGAAAAAATTAATTTACTTAATTGCCTTTTTACCATTTGTAATAGCTTGTGGTGGTGGCAAGAATGAAGGTGTTTTATCTGCAGAAGATAGCTTAACTGCTGTTTCAGGTGGACAATCCGTGCGAATTGACAAGCAAGATTCTAGTATTCAGTCTTTTATTCGCGGATTTAACGAAATTCAAGATAATTTGGATGAGATTAAGCAGAAAGAAAAGATCGTTTCTGAAATGAGTAAGGATCCTGAAGCAAGAAAATCTAAGGAGCAGCAAATTGTAGATGATATCCAATCGATCTATGATATCATGAATAAGAACAAACAGCGTTTGGCTTCCATGAAATCAAAATTGAAAGATTCAGATAAACGTAATGATGAATTGGAGAAATTTATTTCCCGTTTGACTGTTGAAATTGAACAAAAAGATGCGCAGATCAATGATCTGAAAGGTCAATTGGAAAAAATGAATGTTGAATTGACCAATTTGAACTTGAATTATGAAGAAGCAACTCAGGAATCAGCTGTTAAAACAGAAAAATTAAATACAGCTTATTATGCTTTTGGTACTTCAAAAGAGTTGATCAAAAATAATGTATTGACGAAAGAAGGCGGTTTTATCGGAATGGGTAAAACAGCAAAAATGAAAGAAGATTTTAATAAAGCATATTTTACGAAAGTAGATGTTTCTGTTCTTACAGAAGTTGTTTTGAGTGCTAAAAAAGCAAAATTGATTACAACTCATCCTGCTGGTTCTTATAAAATAGAGGGAGCAGAAGGGAAAGCGGAGAAGCTTGTAATTACGAATGCTGAAGATTTCTGGAGTGCATCCAAATACTTAGTTATTGTAGTTGAATAATATAAAAGGGAATTACTGAAAAGCACTGATCGTAAAAAGTCGGTGCTTTTTTTATTTTTTAAACAATGCAGCAAAAAAATATTTCCATCACTAAAACGGCCCGCTATTTTATTCTCGGGGATGCAAGCGAAAAGATTGAACAAGTATGGTTCGTTTGTCACGGCTATGCGCAGTTGGCGAATTATTTCATTAAGAATTTTGAGGTGCTGGATAACGGTAAAAACCTTATTGTAGCACCGGAAGGCTTGAGTCGTTTTTATTGGAAAGGGTTTTCTGACAGAGTTGTTGCGAGCTGGATGACGCGGGAGGATAGGGAGAGCGATATTGTTGATTATGTCAATTTTTTAAATTCCGTTTACACGGAAGTGCTCTCTTCACTTAAAAATAAAAATGTCAGGATAAATGTTTTGGGCTTTTCGCAGGGAACAGCAACGGTTTGCCGTTGGATTGCAAATAACAAGGTAAAGGTCGATAATTTTATTTTATGGGCTGGTGCTTTCCCGGAAGACCTGGATTTGACTGTTGAAAATGTTGTTTTTGAAAGAATGAAAAAATTTGCAGTGATAGGTGATCAGGATGAGTTTTTAAATGAAGCTGCGATCGCAAAGCAGTTTGCATATTTAAATGAGCATAACATCCCGCTTGAATTGATTCGCTTTCATGGAAAACATGAAATTAATAAAGAAGCTTTGTTGGATCTACAAAAACGTTTTTAACCATTCGGTCGCTTTCTCTTCCGAATTGAATATTCGGGTGGGACGAGCCGGCTTGTTGAAACTCAAATAAACATTTCCTACTAATTTTTGTGTAAACGATTGAATCACATATGCCTCCGCACTCGCATATGGATCTGATTCAGCTTTTGCTATATAAGCCCTTGCTTCCGCTGAAGGCAGGGTGTATTCTCCGACAATGATCAGTAGTGGGAATTTTTTCCCTTTGCCTATTTTTTCTAAAGCACCTACAACTTCTGTAACGTTATTTATATCAATTTCTGAATTGGCGATCACCTTTACCAAAACCAAACCATCGTTTCTGAGAATAACAGTTAAGGTAGGGAAGTTTATTTCTTCTAATGCTGAAATAGGGGTTGATTGCATTCTGTTTTTGCCGGTTAAGTAAATAGAAAGCGTTCGATATTGGGATGCACATTTTTTAACAAAGACTTTTTAGCCATTCCACAGCAAGTATTTCGCTGTTAAACATTTTTGTTGGACGAATCGGTTTAAATATTGTAATAAAAAAATTTGTGCTAACTCTGATAGCGAAAGAAGTAACAATAATTGCATTTGCTTTTGTATATATTCCCGCTTCTTCAGTTGCCGCGTATTGGCTCGCACTTTTATGAATTGTATTCCATTCTTTTATAATTATCAGAACAGGATAGGTTTTGCCTCCACCCATTTTTCCGATTTCAATTGTTAATTCTCTGATGTCTTCTTCAATTATTTCACGATCCACATTTTTAATTTCAACTTGAAAAATTCCGTCAGTTCTAAATGTTACTATTGATGCTGCCAAATCAATCGTTTCAACTATATCTATGTGTTTATTTATCATAATAGTAAATAAGAACTTCGGTTGGGAAGAAGCAAAGGCCTGCAGTTTTTTTGTTTAGTCTTGAATAAAAAAAACCGATGACGTATAGGTTTTTGTCTATGCAAGTTACTTGTTTGTCGTTTAAATTATCTTGTTTGTCATTGCGAATTTAGTTATAAAAATTGTAAAAAGAAATTTATTCCGAATGGAATATATGTACCTACATGTAAATTAAGTTACATTTGCGGAAATTCTGTCCGTTCCAATGAAACTGTTATTCAATTATTTAAAAAATTATAAAGGTTTAGTGCTCTTGGCACTTACATTAGCAACTGTTAATCAAATCTTTTCCTTACTTGATCCATGGGTTTTTAAGCACATTGTTGATGATTACGCTTCAAATCCTACCCGTCCGGATTTTGTGAAAGGGGTCGGACTACTTATTTTGCTTGCAATGGGCTTTGCGATGATTTCTCGGATCGCCAAAAATTTCCAGGATTATTATGTAAATGTGATCACTCAGAAGCTGGGTGCTCAGATATATTCCGATGGATTAAAACATTCATTAGAATTGCCTTATCAGGTTTTTGAAGATCAACGCAGTGGTGAAACACTTGGTAAATTGCAAAAAGTGCGAACGGATGTGGAGAAATTGATCATGGCTTTTGTCAGTGTGCTTTTTACTTCATTGGTTGGGGTGGGTTTTGTAATGGTGTATGCCATAAAAATTCATTGGCTGATTGCCGTAGTTTATTTTGCCTCGGTTCCGATTTTAGGATTTGTGACATCGATTTTAAGTAAACGTATCAAGAAGATTCAGAAGAAAATTGTTGGTGAAACAACCGCATTGGCTGGATCTACAACCGAATCGCTAAGAAACATCGAGCTTATAAAAAGTTTAGGTCTGGCAGATCAGGAAATAAACCGATTGAATAGTACCACAGTAAAAATTCTCGGACTTGAACTTAAAAAAGTGCGTTACATCAGAAGCATCAGTTTTATTCAAGGTACGTTTGTGAATTTATTACGTAGCTGCATTTTGTTTCTTTTGCTTTTTTTGATCTTCAGAAATCAATTAACACTAGGTGATTTATTTTCCTTACAGATCTACTCATTTTTTATTTTTGGCCCGCTTCAGGAACTCGGCAATATTATTAATATCTATCGTGAAGCGGAAGTTTCATTGGATAATTTTCAAACAATACTCGATACACCCAAAGAAGTGAAACCAAAGATGCCGGTGTCTATCAGCGGGATAGAAAAATTGAATTTCTCGAACGTGAGTTTTAAGCACCATTCTGCTGCAAGTAATGCTCTGGACGGCATTTCTTTTCAGGCGTCCAAGGGAGAAACAATTGCATTTGTTGGTCCTTCCGGTTCCGGAAAAACAACATTGGTAAAATTGTTGGTCGGGCTTTATCAACCTCAGCAAGGAGAGATCGAATACAATGGTAATAATTATAAGTTGATCGATCTCGATCAGTTGAGATCACATATTGGTTTTGTGACCCAGGATACGCAACTTTTCTCAGGAACCATCAAGGAGAATTTATTGTTTGTTGCTCCCAATGCAACAGACGAAGAATGTTTGGATGTTTTGAATAAAGCCGCTTGTCAGAATTTGCTTGCACGTGCGGATAAAGGAATTGATTCAATGATCGGGGAGGGTGGAGTAAAAGTTTCAGGGGGAGAAAAACAGCGATTGTCAATTGCCCGTGCGCTACTCAGAAAACCTTCTTTGCTTGTATTTGATGAAGCAACTTCTTCATTGGATTCTATCACCGAAGAAGAAATCAGCGCGACAGTCAGATCTCTTTCTCAAAATAAAAATCAGGTAACGATCATGATTGCTCACCGACTGAGTACGATCATGCATGCGGATAAAATCTTTTGTCTGGAAAAAGGCAAAATTATTGAACAGGGAAAACACGAAGAGTTAATTTCTCAAAAGGGCTTGTATTACGCAATGTGGCGTCAACAGATTGGAGAGAGACATTCCTGATTTGTCGTTTTGCTGTTTTGAGCCCTGGTAAATACGATGCAACTTATTTTTTCTTGCGGAGGTGTATCGGATTTACAACGATCGGACAAAAGCTGTTTTTGAACCATACTTTTTTCTTTTCAAATCCACCTAACTTGTTGTCGTATACTAAACAGTAATATCCTTTTGCGTATTCTGAAATGTTTAATGAGTTCCCGTAACCTTGTTTAACAATTGCGCCATAAGGATTGTAAACGATATAATAAGTGTCACTTGAAAATTCTAATAATTGATTTTTATTTTTTACGGAGTAAGTAACCGCATCTTTTTTTGAGTAGAAGGTGATTGCATCCGAGAATTTACTCATTTTGTCGTAGCCTTTTTGTTTAACTCTGAATCTGTTTTCCCCGCTGCTTAATATTACCGGTACCGAATATGAATTCGGACTAGGGCTGCCCACGCCATTTACCTTTCCAACAGTCACCCATTTATCGAAAATATATTGCTCAACCGTATAGGGTAATGATCCTGATTCATTTTTGGATGTCCAGCTGACCATTCCATCTTTACTGATCTTAAAAGACTGGATCTCAAATGTTGCAAGGATTTTTTCTGATTTTATATCATTCCCGCTGCCTTCATTTTTTATATTATTATCATTCCCTGAAATTAAATTGAAAGGGTAAATAAAAACAAAAACTAAAAATGACAATATGTAAAGTGCTCTTTTCATAGTAGTTATGAATTTGGTGTTCATAGAGCAAAATTACCTTACTACCGAAGTGCTTTTAATTAGCATTGTTAAAGTAATTAACATTTTAATGTTAATTACGTTTGTGTGGCCACTGTTTGTAGGTTATTCAATAATTATTAATACTGTTAGTAACCTTGAGTAGCTTGTCAATAAAGACTTTGGGAGTCTATTTTTTTGATGTTAGGTTGCTTTCCTATACTTTTCAGTTGATTCTTAAGCTTGTTAAGATCTTTATTCAGTTATCTGATAGCAAATTCTTGTATTGAGGTGAGACTCTAATCGGCCCATAAAAAAGGTAGTATGTTTTATTATTATGAATCGCTGATTTTATTACTTCTGATCTTTAACAGTTACAAAAATTGTTTTGTATTGCTTTTTGCAGCCGTTCAGATCCGTCTCCGTCACATTTACTGTTCCGCTGGATGCTGCCCAATTTATTGAAATAGTATTGGTTTCTTTGCTGCCTGAAAAAATACTTCCATCAGGAACTGTCCATTCATAGCTTGAACCGGATTGTGGGGAAACCGAATATGTAACACTCTCTTTTGCAAAAACCTCATGCGGTCCTGTGATCTCCGGACTTTTTATCAAGCCGAAATCATATGCGGTCCATAATGTTGAGTTGTAATTTTTATCCTTCGAAAAAAAGCCTCTTCGCCCTCCCTGAAAATGGCATTTCCCGGGGTCTACCAATAAGGCATGACTTAATCTGTCGACCTTATAAAAAACAACAACTTCTTTTTTTTTACTGCTGCTATAGCTCAGTCGGTGTATGTCTTTTACATTCGCAAATCCATCTATTGTTTCGTTTGGTTGGGTGCTGATATGATGTAGGTTGGTCCACTGTTTCATTATTTCCACCCCGTTTCGTTTGTTTACTACCCAGTCGCTATTTCCCTGATAGATAATCATCCGCGGGTATTCTCCCTTGTACTTCGGGTTTTGTTTGCGTACAATGCTGCCCCATTTTTCAGCGGATTTTATTCTCCATCCCAATAATGCCATAACTCCCGTAACCATTCCATTGCCTGCTTTGTAAGCTCCGCCAGCAAAAATTGCTCCCGCATTAAATGTTTCCGGATAGTCGGCCATCATGATCACACTCATTGCTGCACCGGCAGATAATCCTGTGATGAAGATCCTGGAAGAATCGATGTTGTATTTTAATTTCATGTGATCCACCATTTTTTTGATGGATGCATTTTCTCCTTTACCTTTTCTGGTGTGCTTTCTTTTATACCACCTGAAACATCTTTCCGGATTGTTGATTCTTCGCTGTTGCGGATAAAGGATATAAAATCCATTTTCATCCGCTAATTTACTCCATCCCGATTGCTTCTGCACTTTTGTTGCACATTGTAAACATCCATGCAAAACAACCACCAGCGGAGCAGGTTTGGTTATGTCAGCATTGGGAGGGGCATGAAAAAACATTTTTAAATGTCCTCTGTTTTTTCCAAAATGACGAACGCGTTTTAATTCTTGAGAGAATGAAAAATGAAAAATAAAAAAGGGAATAAGAACTAGCAATCTTTTTTTTATGTGGTAAGTATTCACTAGAGTCATTGGAGATAATTAATTTAATTTTTTTCTTTTAAGTATTTTTTCATAAAAGGTTCTGTCGGATGTGATTATTTTTAAAACATACAATCCTGATGACAAACCGGATAGGTCCACAATCGGTTGATTGCCCGTTCTCTGATAAACCGTTTCACCAATTTCATTATATAATTTAATTTCGAAACTTGTATAGCCGGGTAAGTTGATGTTTACGATGTCATAGGTTGGGTTCGGGTAAACTATTACATCTGATGAAATTGGAGGTTTGGGAGCAACGTAATCAGGAATTGCGCCACAACCGAAATTTTTAACAACGGCAGCATTCCCTCCTCCGGTAAATTGTGCATAAACTTGAACCCATCCAAATGTTGAATCAACTCCACTGATTAATTTTAGTCCAACATTTTTGTTCAAAAGATAATTCCATTCTGTATGAGAATATGAACTTCCAGGTGCACCCCAATAAGAAGCATAATCGATGAAAAGACCTTTATTTCTCCATACACCAGAAGAACATACGGTATCGGTATTAGACAATGTGTCTGGAATTGAATTGTTTATAGAATTTACTAAGATTTTATTATTATCCGCAGCTTGAATATATGTCCAACCATATGATCCCATAGAGAAATTTCGATACCAGCTTACTTTATAAAAATCAATATGGCTATCTTGGTTAAGGTCTAAGCATAAGGAGTCAGGAGGATTATAACAACAATCAGATAATATTAGGTCAGGAATGAGATTTGTGTAATGACTTAATGAAGAATCACCGGCTAAAATGCAGGAGTCCTGAGCAAAAAATAATTTGCTATGAAATAAAAGATAAAACAGGATAAAATAGCGAAGTATCTTCATCTACCAAATATACTAAAAGAAGAAGAGAATAACACTAATCAAAATCCTTATACAACAAATACTTCTTTCTTATCACTTTGAATTTTGCAATCCCTGGCTCCCAGCTTTTTCGTATCGCATCTTCGCTGATGCCATCTTTGATTTGTTTTTGAAGTGTTGCATTACCTACATGGAAATTAAAATTTTCATCGAAGAATTTTGCTTTGTCAGGTGTGTTTGTATAGGTTCCTATAAGCCAAAATAAATAGATCTTTTTTGTATCCTTCATGTATTCTGCGCCAAACTCGGATAAATTATGTCCTTGACAAACTTGTCCTTTGTACTTTGGTTCCAAGGCACCCGGCTTGGGTTGTGGAGTGAAGGTGTAGTTTGCTTTTGTTAAGGCCGGACTTCCAATTACTTGAAAGGGAAGATCGGTGCCGCGCCCAACAGAAATAACAGTGCCTTCAAATAAACCCAAACTCGGATACAAATATACGGACGACATATTTGGTAAATTGGGTGAAGGACGCACAGGCAGTTCAAAAAGATCTTTGTGACTGTATCCGTTGATTTTGATCACTTTTAAATTGCATTTCACTCCCGCTTTCAGCCAAGCTTCTCCGTTGATCATCTCCGCGTATTCTCCAATGGTCATTCCATAAACGATAGGAACAGGATGCAGACCTAAAAAAGAGGTGTATGCAGTTTCCAAAACGGGTCCGTCAATATAATATCCGTTTGGGTTTGGTCTGTCAAGAACAATTACTTGTTTGCCTTTTTCTGCGCATGCTTCCATCACATAATGCAAGGTCGAGAGATAGGTGTAAAAACGAACGCCCACATCCTGAATATCAAAAATCACTACATCCACATCCGCCAGGTCGGTGGCTGCCGGTTTCTTGTTTTTTCCGTAAAGTGAAATGATGTTTAATCCTGTTTTTGCATCTTTTTCTGTCGCTACTTTTTCACCTGCATCAACCAATCCGCGGAAGCCATGCTCTGGACAAAACACTTTTTTTACGGTAACACCCAAGGAAATAAGACTGTCTACCAGATGTGTTTTTTTTATAAGGGAGGATTGATTTGCAACAACAGCGATAGATTTGCCTTTTAATAAGGGGAGGTATTCTGATGTACAATCTGCACCAACTTTTAAATCGTTAATTGTTTTGTATGTATTTTCGATTTGAACGATTCCTTGTGCATCACCTGATAAGGAATGCATTAAAATTGCAAAAAGTGCTGAAATTTTTAAAATCTTCATCTTATCTGTAAAATAGTATTTTTGTATCCGGGTTAATCTAAACAAAGCTAATAAATTTTGAACATCGAGCGCTTTATTGCTAAACGAATACTTTCCGGTTCAGGAGCATCTAATCAACTTTCGCGCCCAATTGTGCGCATTTCGGTTTTGGGGATTGTTCTCGGCCTGGCTGTTATGATATTGGCTGTTGCTATTGTTACCGGATTTCAAAATGAGATAAAAGCAAAACTGATCGGATTTAATTCACACATTCAAATATCCAATTACGATAACAACGTAAGTGCCGAACCTAAGCCAATAAGCAGAATTCAACCTTTTTTAACGGCTCTGAAATCCGATCCGGATATCAGGCATATTGAAGTTTACGCAACAAAAAACGGAATCGTGAAAACGAAAACCGACAACGAAGGTATTTTGTTAAAAGGTGTTTCTGCTGATTACGATTGGTCTTTTCTGAATACTAATTTTGTTGAAGGCAAAGCATTTGTTTTAAACGATACCGTTTCAAAAAATATTGTGATCTCTAAATATTTAAGTGATAAATTAAACTTCAAATTGAACGATAAAATGATCATCTATTTTATTGTAGATCGCTTTGATAGCTTGGGAAACAGAGTAAGAACGGAAACGGCAGCGAAAGATTTTTATATTTCGGGGATCTATGAGACTGGCTTGGAAGATGTTGATAAAACATTGGTGTTGTCCGATATAAGAAGAATTCAGAAAATGAATGGCTGGTCGGAAGATGAAGTTGCGGGATTTGAAATTTCAATCAACGATTATAAAAAAATTGATGATATCGGATATGAAATTGATGCACTGATAGGGCAAGGTCTGGTTGCGCAAACGATCAAGCAAACCAATCCTGCAATTTTTTCATGGCTGGATATGATGGATATGAATGCCATCATTATTTTAGTGTTGATGGTAGTCGTTGCCGGGATAAATATGATGTCGGCCTTGCTGATTCTTATTTTGGAACGCACGAATATGATCGGTATCTTAAAAGCGATGGGTGCAGGAAATGGAAGTATTCAGAAAATATTTTTATACAATGCCGTTTACCTGATTGGCAAGGGAATGTTATGGGGGAATCTGCTCGGGATTTTAATTGCCCTGATACAAAAATATTTTGGAATATTTAAATTGGATCCAACAGCCTATTATATTTCACAGATTCCGATCAACTTTAGTTTACTTCATATTTTACTGCTCAATGCCGGAACATTGGTTTGTTGTATTCTCATGCTGATCATTCCAAGTTTTATCATTTCCAAGATCACTCCGGTAAAAGCAATCCGCTTCAGTTAGGTTTTTATACCAAAAAAAACATGTTTTGTCAATCTGTGTTCAGCATCTGTTCACCATAAATAGAAAGGCAGATAATACATTTAATATTCTCCTTAAAAGTTGTATTTTCGCATTCTCAAAAAAACTACAAAATGAAAAAAACGTGTGATAACATTCTTGGAACAATTGGAAACACTCCGATGGTTCGTATTAATAATCTTACAAAAGACTTAAAAGCTACCGTATATGCTAAAGTAGAAACCTTTAATCCCGGTAATTCGATCAAAGACCGTATGGCTTTAAAAATGATTGAAGATGCTGAAAAGGACGGGCGTTTAAAACCGGGCGGAACGATCATTGAAGGAACCAGTGGAAATACCGGTATGGGTTTGGCGATTGCTTCGATCATTAAAGGATACAAATGTATTTTTACAACAACAGATAAACAATCAAAAGAAAAAGTAGATGCTTTGCGCGCTTTCGGTGCTGATGTAATTGTTTGTCCGACTGATGTTGAGCCGGAAGATCCCCGCTCATACTATTCTGTTTCTTCTCGACTTGTAGCAGAAGTGCCGAATGCATGGAAACCGAATCAATACGATAACTTAAGTAACTCTCAAGCACATTACGAACAAACGGGTCCTGAAATCTGGGATCAGACAGATGGAAAGATCACACATTTAGTTGTAGGAGTTGGAACAGGTGGAACCATAACCGGAACAGGAAGATATCTGAAAGAAAAAAATCCGAACATCAAAGTATGGGGAATCGATACCTATGGTTCTGTTTTCAAAAAATACAAAGAGACAGGCATTTTTGATAAGAATGAAATTTACCCTTATATCACTGAGGGGATCGGGGAAGACTTTTTACCTGAAAATGTTGATTTTAAAGTGATTGACCGCTTTGAGAAAGTGACAGATAAAGATGCAGCGATCATGACGCGTGAGATCACCAAGCGCGAGGGGATTTTTGCCGGAAACTCTGCCGGATCAGCAATGGCCGGATTGATGCAATTGAAAGATGAATTGAAAGAAGGCGATGTTGTTGTTGTTATTTTTCATGATCATGGAACCCGTTACCTAGGGAAAATGTTCAATGATGAATGGATGATGGAAAAAGGTTTTTTCGATAAAAAAGGATTGGTTGCTAAAGACCTAGTAAACAGCAATTCAAAAGGTATGTTGATCACCGTTGAAAGTACTGACACTGTCGGAA
>JBILYL010000257.1:0-4373 GCA_044377775.1 Bacteroidia bacterium | reverse complement strand
CGGTGGTCGCCGTATCATTACCTTACAAAATTTTGAAGTAGGGGATGAGGTGGCGAAAAATTTTGATGCGGCTTTCAAAAAATTTGATGCTCAGAAACAGAAATGGCTGGTGGATCTGAAAAAAGCCAATGAACAACAACTTCTTCATTTTGGTTTGACAAAAGAAAATGTTGAAATATCTGATCTCTGTACGGTAGAAAACAATAACACCTTTTTCTCTCATAGAAAAGAAAAAGGTGTTACAGGTAGAATGATGGCGGTGATTGGAATTACAAAGGAATGTTCCCGTGCTTCTTCTTTGGTAATTTCGCTACTTTATTCTTTAGCATACTAAATGCTTTGATCAATTTTTCGCGTGTATCTTCGGGTTTAATAACTTCATCAATAAAACCTCTTTCAGCTGCGCGGTATGGATTCGCGAAGTGTAAAATATATTCTTTTTCTTTTTCAGCCAACTTCGCAGCAGGATCTTTTGCTGCTGCAATTTCGTTTTTGAAAATAATTTCTGCAGCACCCTTTGCACCCATTACCGCGATCTCTGCAGAAGGCCAGGCGTAATTCATATCTGCACCAATGTGCTTGCTATTCATTACATCATATGCTCCTCCATAAGCTTTTCGGGTGATCACGGTAACTCTTGGAACTGTTGCTTCACAGAAGGCGTATAATAATTTAGCGCCATTTGTGATGATTCCATGCCATTCCTGATCGGTGCCAGGTAAGAATCCCGGAACATCTTCAAATACTAATAAAGGAATGTTAAAACTATCGCAGAAGCGCACAAAACGAGCTGCTTTTGTTGAGGAATTGATGTCCAAAACTCCTGCTAAAAATGCGGGTTGGTTTGCTACAATACCAATACTTTTTCCGGCTAATCTCGCAAAGCCGACAACAATGTTTTCAGCGAAATTTTTATGTACTTCTAAAAACGAATCAGTATCGATCACTCCCAAAATTACTTCCCGGATATCATAAGGCTGGTTCGGATTTTCTGGAATGATCTTATTCAGATCAGGACGCTTCTCGTTTCCGCCAATTTCGTAGGGTACACTTGGTGCATCATCCTCACAATTTTGTGGCATATAACTCAACAACGCTTTGATGTTGTTGATGCACTCAATTTCATTTGCACATGAGAAATGCGTCACACCCGATTTTGTAGAATGAGTTGATGCGCCACCCAGTTCTTCAGATGTTACTTCTTCGTGTGTTACCGTTTTTACAACATTCGGACCGGTTACAAACATATAGGAAGTGTTCTCCACCATCATAATAAAATCGGTAATAGCCGGAGAATAAACGGCTCCACCGGCACATGGTCCCATGATCGCAGAAAGTTGTGGTATCACTCCTGATGCTAAAGTGTTGCGGTAAAAAATATCAGCATAACCGCCCAATGAAACAACTCCCTCCTGTATGCGTGCGCCACCGCTATCGTTCAGACCTATTACAGGCGCTCCGTTTTGCATGGCCAGATCCATTATTTTACATATCTTTTCAGCATGCGTCTCGGACAATGACCCTCCGAATACGGTAAAATCCTGTGAAAAAACATACACCAATCTGCCATTGATGTTTCCGTAACCGGTTACAACACCATCTCCCAAATATTTTTCACGATCGAGTCCGAACTCTGTTGAACGATGGGTTACAAGCATTCCAATTTCTTCGAAAGTGCCTTCATCCATTAAAAAGTGCAAGCGCTCACGTGCCGTTAATTTCCCTTTTTTATGTTGTGACTCAATACGTTTTTCTCCTCCGCCTAATTGTGCTTCGGCTATCTTTTTGTCGAGGTCCAGAATTTTATTTTTCATAATATGAAATATGATGCTGATTTATAAGAGTACCAAAAGTAACAAAAATTACAGGTTCTTTTTTATTTTTTTAACTTTGATTAAATTACGAATTCAATGAACTACAATCTCGATAAAATAGATTTCAAAATTTTGAAGATCCTTCAGGAAAATGCAAAAATTACAAATTTGCAGCTATCGGGAGAGGTTGGTCTTTCTCCTGCGCCAACACTGGAGCGGGTGAAAAAACTGGAAAATGCCAAACTCATTAAAGGATATTATACTGAAGTAAACGAAGAGGCGCTTGGGGTTGGTATTAAAGCTATTATCCAGATAACATTAACGCGCCAGATCGAAAACGCCATCGCGAATTTTATAAAGGAGATCGATAAAATTCCTGAAATTATGGAGTGTTACCAGGTTACCGGTAATGCCGATTATATTCTAATTGTGATGCTCAAGGATATCCGTGATTTTGAATCGCTCATCTCTCAGCGGTTGAGTAAAATGGAAGAGATCGGACAAATGCAAACCATGGTAATTCTTTCAAAACTAAAAGATTCCAAAGTGCTTCCCTTGAATTATTAACCTCCGTCCATTCCTCTTTGCAAAAACTGAAAGAAAGCAAAAAAATGAACATTGAAGAAATCAGATATTATTGTCTTTCCAAAAAAAGTGCTGAAGAATCATTGCCATTCGGTCCGAATATTTTAGTGTTTAAAATTATGGGGAAAGCTTTTTTACTTTCTGGTTTGGATGCTGCTCCACTGCAATTTAATGTCAAGTGTGATCCTGAAAAAGCGATCTCCCTCAGGGAACAATTTAATTGTGTTATGCCGGGTTACCACATGAATAAGAAACACTGGAATACAATTATTAGTGATGGAACGGCTTCTGATGAACAGTTGAGAGAATGGATCTCCGATTCCTACGACCTTGTTGTTTCAGGACTTCCAAAGAGTTTGCAAAAAGAACTATCTCAGACTTTGTAATACCGATGCGGAATTTATTAAGTATTTTTGTATAAATATTCGTAGCACCATATGAAAAAGATCTTAATTTATTTTGTTCAGGGACTAATTATTACAGTTCCTGTTGCAATCACAGCCTTTGTATTCTATAAGATAATTTCTATTATTGGCTCTTTTGTGCATCTCTTCGGAACAATTGTAAGCCCGATCATTGATCCGTTCATTGTGATTGCAATAACATTAAGCCTCATTTTTTTGATGGGACTGTTGGGTTCCTCTATTATCTTGCGACCGCTGTTTAGTATGCTTGATAATGCATTAGAAAACACTCCTGTTGTTAAAACTATTTATTCTTCAATCAAAGATTTTCTATCTGCTTTTGTTGGAAGTAAAAAGAGATTCAATAAACCCGTTTTGGTGACAATCAATAAGGAAAACAATATTCAACAATTGGGATTTATTACCCAGGAGGATCTGAGCGAATTAAAGATTGCTCAAGGTACCATGGCCGTTTATGTTCCTCTTTCTTATTCTTTTTCCGGAAACTTATTAATCGTTCCTGTCGATCACATTACGCGCGTTGAGGCGAGTTCTGCCGAAGTCATGAAGTTCATCGTATCAGGTGGTGTGACTGATATTGATGACTAAAATCAACTATTTTATTGTTTACTTTTTAATTTGGTAGAATATTTGTATCTTGTATGTTCAATCATAAAACTGGTAAAATGAAAAAACTATTCACTCTCGCATTTGCTGTTTCAGTCGCATTATCTGTTTCTGCCCAAAAAATAAAAGTTAAGCAATCCAACGAAAATATCGGAGGAGGCAGTCACAATGCCCTCGTTGTTACTTTATATGGTATCAATCCATCAGATGCGGAAGATTCTTTCCGTTCTTTTATGAAAAAATATGATGGAAAACGTTCATCCAAGGATGGAGCTATTTTTGTAGACCATGCAACCATCAAAGAAATGGGAAACAATACCATTGACATATACGGTAAAGCCCAAGGTAAAAAAGGTGATCCGGAAATAGTATTTGTTGTGGCTTATGATTTAGGAGGCGCATTTCTGAATTCAGGGGATCATAAAAGTCAATATGATGTAGCAGAAAAAATGGTAAAAGAATTTGCTATTAAAGCGACCACAGATGCTATTGAGGAAAAATTGAAAGCAGCACAAAAAATTCAGTCGAATTTTGAAGACGAACAAAAATCCCTTGAAAAAGACAATAAAAATCTGAACGAGGATATTGAAGATTACAAAAAGAAGATCAAAAAAGCAGAGGATGATATTGTGAAGAATAAAGCAGATCAGGACAAGAAAAAGTCGGAGATCGAAGCACAGAAAAAGGTTGTTGGTGAAATTGATAAACAATTGAAATCAGTGGAATAAAAGATTTCAAATTTCAGATTTCAAATTAAAAAACTCCCGTTTCGAAAGTGACGGGAGTTTTTTATTCCTCCATGTAAAAGGAGGGCTTGGGGGATTGATTCATCGGTTCTCGACTCCGCTCGAACTGACTTAGGACAAACACTTTTCTTACTTATATTCATCTCGTTCTCGACTCCGCTCGAACTGACTTAGGACAAACACTTTTCTTACTTATA
>JBILYL010000399.1:0-4379 GCA_044377775.1 Bacteroidia bacterium | reverse complement strand
GTGCAGGTATAAGTTCCTGCAATTAATCCTGAAGCAGTAATCCCCGTTCCTCCTAATGGCGTCCAATTATATGTGAATGCACCTGTCCCGCCTGATGCTGCAATAGTAGCAGCGCCATTATTTCCTGCATTACAGGAAACGTTTGTTTGTGAAACGGCATTCACAACAATAGCTGTTGGTTGAGTGATTGTAAACGTTCTTGATGATGAACAAAGATTTCCATCGGTAACTGTACAGGTATATGTACCCGCTATTAGCCCCGATGCAGTTGGAGTTGCTCCGCCATAGGGTGTCCAGTTGAATAATAATGTGCCTGTTCCACCAGAAGCAGAAGCAGTTGCTGATCCATTGTTTGCTCCGTTACAAGAAACATTTGTTTGGGAAACAGAAGAAACTGAAATTGCTGTTGGTTGTGTAATATTTATAGTTCTTGTTCCTGTACACCCACTTCCGTCAGTTACAGTACACGTCCACGATCCTGCAGTTAGACCCGAAACACTGGTTGTTCCATCACCCGTTGGGTTTCCTGGTGTCCAGTTGTATGATAAGCTTCCAGTTCCTCCAGATGCTGATACGGAAGCGGATCCGTTATTTCCTCCATTGCAAGATGGGGGAGAGATGGATGCAGTAAGTACACTAATAGCTGGTGGTTGCGTAATTGTAATTGCTTGTATTGTAGTACAACCATTTTCATCGCTTACATAGCATGTCCAAGTATTGGCGAAAATCCCCGAAATGCTATTTGTTCCGTCCCCCGATGGGTTTCCTGGCATCCAGTCGTATGCCAAAATTCCTACACCACCAGAAGCTGAAACACTGGCAGCCCCATTCGTACCTCCATTACATGTTGTATTTGTTTGTGAAGCAATTGTCACAGAAATTGCAGGTGGTTGTGTGATTGTAAATGGTCGAGAAGCACTGCATCCATTCCCATCAGTTACGGTACATGTCCACGTTCCTGCAGTTAAGCTGGAAACGCTAGCAGTTCCATCTCCTGTAGGATTTCCAGGTGTCCAATTATAGGTTAATGTTCCCGTTCCTCCGCTTGCATTTACACTCGCTGCACCATTGTTTCCACCATTACAATTTACGTTTGTTTGCAACGAAGCACCAACATTTATTGCAGGCGGCTGTGTAATGGTATAGGTTCTTGTTGAAGAGCAGCCGACATTGTCGGTAACGGTACAGGTATAACTTCCTGCACATAGTGAATTTGCTGTTGCTGCTGTTCCTCCTGAAGGAGACCAAGAGTAGGTGTAAGGAGATGTGCCTCCGCTAGGAATCATTGTAGCTGATCCATTACATATTCCATTACAAGTTAGATTTGTTTGGGAACCCGAGTTTGTAATGTTACAGGGCGCTAAAAATTTCATTACAAAAATATCCTTACCACCACCTGAACTTAAGTTAACGGACGCTGCACCTGGATCAAAGTCTACTGTTCCGCTGTATTCTCCGGAAATATAGCTACTTCCTGAACTAGCCGCTGCAATTGAGTTCCCCGCGTCATTTCCAGTGCCACCAATTGTTTTTGCTCTAAGGAAATTACCGGAAGCATCAAGAGTGCATACGAAAATGTCTGTTAATCCAGCAGAAGTGAGATTAGTTGTTGTGGCGCCTGGATCGAAATCTACTGTTCCTGAATAAGAACCAGTTATTTGAATGTTTCCGGATGCGTCAACAATTGAAGCGTATGCTTTATCAGTTGAAGTACTTCCTATTCGTTTCGCCCAACTATAATTTCCAAAGGCATCAAGTTTACAAACAAAAATATCTTCAGTACCTGCTGATGTCAAATTTGAAATTCCTACGCCAGGGTCAAAATCTACTGTACCGTTAAAATAACCGGATATAAATATATTTCCCGAAGCATCCACAGAAATAGAATACGCGAAATCAATTCCGGTAGAACCGATTGATTTTGCCCAGTTAAAATTTCCTGAAGCGTCCAGCTTCGAAATAAAAATATCATCACTGCCTGCCGATGTTAGATTTACAGTACTTGCACCCGGATCAAAATCTGCTGTTCCTCTAAAAACACCAACGGTGAAGACATTGCCTAATCCATCCACATAAATACCTCTTCCTTGATCTACTAGCGTTCCACCCATTTTTTTTGCCCACACAAAACTTCCTGAAGCGTCCAATTTTAAAATATAGATATCAGTGTTACCAGCAGGTGTTAAATTAGAAATTCCCGCTCCCGGGTCAAAATCTACTGTTCCTAAGAAGTAACCTGTGATATAAACATTACTTAAATTGTCTACATACAAACCATATGCATCATCATCAACGGATGATGCACCGAACTGTTTCACCCAAACAAAATTCCCATTCGTATCAAGTTTAAGCACAAATATATCAGCATTTGCAGCTGTTCCAACTTGCGATAAAGTATAAACAGCCGAACCGGGATCAAAATCAGCTGTGTATCTGAAATAACCAGATAAAACTACATTTGAGCTTGCATCAAGAGCAATTTTCCACCCATAATCAGTACCAGTTCCTCCAATTTTTTTAGCCCATAAAAAATTTCCGGAAGCATCCAGTTTCGAGATAAAAATATCTTCCAAACCAGTAGAAGTCAAATTAAAGGTACTTGCGCCCGGATCAAAATCAACTGTTCCGAAGAATTGTCCTGTAGTGTATACATTGCCTGCAGCGTCAATGGCAACCGATTGTGAACCTTCATCCGTTGTCCCAGTTCCAACCATCGCTTTTGCCCAAGAAAAGTTTTGTGCATTTGCAGAAATAGCCGCAACAGTAATTAATAAAAAAAATAATTTCAGTTTCAGTTTCATTTTGTTTAAATGTTTACCTTTTTAAATTTATAAGCTTCTTAGTTTTTTACCAATTTTTTTACAATCATACCATTTTCTGTTTCAATTTGAATTGAATAAATTCCATTAGAAAAAGAAGAAATATCAACTGCCGTTTTCTTCTCTTTTATCTTCGTATTAAAAATAATTTCTCCCAATGCATTCATGATTTTTAGCTCTTGACCAATAAGGTTTTCAACTTCAATCATCACATTGTCGTTTGCCGGATTAGGAAAAACAGCAACCAAAGTTGAAGGTTCATTCTCAGAAATACCTATAACAGAGATAGATTGGTGACGAATATTGGAGTGTGACGTATTGATTGCAGTACGTGTGGGCGTACAAGAAATATTCCAATCAACCTGCACCATATAATCTGCAAGTGGAAACGATGCATAATTAATATCGGTGTAGGAAGTAAATGTACCAGGTATGGTTAAACTAATCGGTAAAAAATTACCCGTACCGAAGTCGTCCCGATACACCTGATAAAAATTAACTGGATTTGCTGTGGCTTCTATGGAATAAAGACTCCATTGTAAATTACCACCACCTAATACTTGAAGATGTATTGTATAATGATATAAACTCCGTGGCAACTCATTTCCACATGTATCTAAAATAGCAATTTTATATGCCCATTGACTTACGGAAGCATCTGCTACGTTGTCGTGATATTCACTTAAATCTGCGAAAGCAACTGAGGCAATATGCGACCATACACTCGTTGCTACTTCTCTGTATATTCTGAAACTATCAACGCCCGTCAATCCTGTTTTATCCCAATAAACAATGTTGTGATTGTTGGCGGTATCTACCGTTACCATACAAATTCCTTGATCCATAAATGGAGCACAGAATAGTGTTTCTGTCAAACAAAATGTGTTTGTACCACAGCTGTTTGTTGCGGTCAAACAAATAGTGTTGTTGCCTGATACACCAAATTGATGTGTTGGGTTGACAAAATTTGTTGCAGTTCCATCACCAAATGTCCATAAATATGAATTTCCAGAAGACGAAGGCGTTGTATTTGTAAAAATACCCGTAAGAGCTGTATAGCTGGAGTTGAAGGATGCAACAGGCGGTGTACATATATTTAGCGAATTACAAAGTGTATCTGATCCACAACCATTGCTAGCAATTAAGCAGGCCGTATATGCCGCTGTTGAGGGGTAGATGTGAGGCGGAGGAAAGGGAGAGATACTGGTTGCACCATCACCAAAATCCCATTGAAATGTTGAAGCATTACTAGATGTAGAAACAAATTCTGCTGTTAAGCCAGTTTGAGAAGATATAAAATTTGCAACCGGTAATGCGCAGTTCACAATCACCGTCTGTGCAATAGAATCTGTTCCGCAACCATTACTTACAATTAATGTAACGGTATATGTTCCCGGATTCGAAAAGACATGTGTCGGGTTGTTTAAACTAGATATATTACTATCTCCAAAGTTCCAAGTAACACTTGCGGCATTAGAAGAGGTGTTATTAAACGTTGCTGTTAAACCGCTTACGGATGAACTGTAGTTTGCGATGGGTGATACACAATTTACAGTAACA
>JBILYL010000256.1:0-4412 GCA_044377775.1 Bacteroidia bacterium | reverse complement strand
CTATCACCATCACCATTTAAATCAAAGATGGCATACAACAAACTGTCTTTATTACTCATAAAAACACCTTGTCCGGTACCATAAGTAGTTGCAACAAAATAATTCGTCAAGTCCGATGTGTCGGTTTTAAAAAAATTGAATTCGCTATTTTCATTCAGTCCGACCCATCTCAAAGAGGTGGTATCCTGTGCAGAAACAAGCAGTGATCCAAAGGCAAATAAAATTGTAAGAATTTTTTTCATAAGTAATTAGTTTAGTTTTTTGCAAAGATACAATTAATAGATTTTAAAAGTCAATTTCCGAATCAAATACGTTAATTTCCGGCACAACAAACTGTTTTTTAGACAGACACAATCCGTCCAAATTATTTATTAAATCGTCCAGGTATTTTTCCCTCTGATCAGATCATCCAGATCACCTGCACCTTTTGTTTCAATTGCGTGTGCGATCTGAGCATTCATTTCTGTTTCGTAACAAAAACGATCTTCGGTATAGAACACTCCGAATGGACGAGGCAACGAATTTTCAGCAGAAGGAGAATCGAAGAAACGCACAAGAATACTTGCTTTCACTTGATCTTTTTCATCGTGGATCCACAGATCATTTACAGAAACATCAGCAAGATCAACCACAACCGGTTTGAATCCGTCCAACTTAATTCCTTTGTCGCTGTTGGCACCAAACACAAGTGGTTTTGCGTGTTCCACCATCAATGTATTTATTTTTTTTGTCGCTTTTTCGGTAAACACTTCAAACGCGCCATCATTGAATACATTACAATTCTGATAGATCTCGACCATGGACGTTCCTTTATGAGCATTCGCTCTTTTCAGTATTTCACGCAAGTGAATAGGATCACGATCCATAGAACGGGCGATAAAAGTAGAATCGGCACCAAGGCATAATGCTAATGGATTAAAAGGATGATCGATCGAACCCATTGGTGTAGACTTGGTAACTTTACCTAAAGGAGAAGCGGGAGAATATTGCCCTTTTGTTAAACCATAAATTTCGTTGTTGAACATTAAAACATTCACATCAAAATTTCTGCGCAACAAATGGATCAGGTGATTTCCTCCGATAGAAAGAGCATCTCCATCACCGGTAACGATCCATACACTTAAATCGGGGCGGGCCGCTTTCAGGCCGCTGGCAACTGCTGTAGCACGGCCATGAATACTGTGCATGCCATATGTTTCCATATAATATGGAAAACGGGAAGAACAACCGATACCGGACACAAAAACAATTTGTTCGCGCGGGATCCCCAATTCAGGCATCACCGTTTGTACTTGTTTTAATATTGAATAGTCACCACAACCCGGGCACCAGCGTACTTCCTGATCGGTAACAAAATCTTTAGCTGTTAATTTTATTTCTGCAGTAGTCATATGTATATCAAATTCACTCGTTAATTTCATTTCGCGCTACGACACGAAATCACAGTCCAATAAATACTATTTCAACATTTCTTTAATTTTCTCTTTGATCTCTTCACTAGAGAAAGGCATTCCTTTTATTTTATTCAAGCCTTTCGCATCAATAAAATATTTATCGCGGATCACTTTTATGAGTTGCCCGTTATTGATCTCGGGAATAAGCACCTTATCAAAATTTTTGAGCATATCTCCTAAATTTTTAGGAAAAGGATTTAGGTATTTCACATGTGCGTGAGACACATCGAGTCCTTCAGCAATGGCATCACGGACAGCCGTTTTTATTGAACCGTAGGTGGAACCCCAACCCAGGATCAACAATTTTCCTTTTTCATTTCCATTATCAAGTGTTTGCAAAGGAATATAATCAGCAATCCGGTCAACTTTTTCCTGACGGAGTTTTACCATCAATTCGTGGTTATCGGGATCATAAGAAATATTACCCGTTTCATTTTCCTTTTCAATCCCCCCTACTCTGTGCTCCAGACCTTTTGTACCAGGGATCGCCCACGGACGGGCTAATTTTTCATTCCGTTTATAAGGTAAAAAAGCTTCCCCTTCTTTCAATTCATTCTTCGCGAAAGAAACTTTCAGTTCCGGCAATTCTGCAGCGGTAGGAAATTTCCAAGGTTCAGAACCATTTGCAATATATCCGTCACTAAGAAAAAACACAGGAGTCATGAATTCAAGTGCTAAGCGACAAGCTTCAAAAGCACCGTGAAAACAATCCGAAGGAGTATAAGAAGCAACAACAGGAACAGGAGCTTCACCATTTCTACCGTATAAAGCTTGCAGCAGATCCGCTTGTTCTGTTTTTGTTGGCAATCCGGTACTAGGTCCGCCACGCTGAACATTCACGATCACCAAAGGAATTTCCAGCATCAAGGCTAAACCGATGGCTTCACCTTTTAAAGCGATACCAGGGCCTGAAGAAGCGGTAACACCAAGAGCGCCACCAAAAGATGCACCGATGGTAGAAGTGATAGCGGCAATTTCATCTTCCGCCTGAAATGTTTTTACACCAAAATTTTTATGTTTTGATAATTCATGTAAAATATCAGATGCAGGAGTGATAGGATATGTTCCATAGAACAATGTGAGTCCTGATTTTTGTGCTGCAGCTACCAAGCCTAATGCTGCAGCCTGATTCCCCATAATGCTGCGGTATGTACCTTTAGCAACGGGAGCAGGTTTAACTTCAAAGCGATGCATGGGAGCTTCCACAGTATCACCATAATTAAAACCGGCCTTTAACACTTTAACATTCGCATCAATTAGATCGGGGCGTTTTTTAAATTGTTCTTTTAAAAATTCGATCGAATTATCAAGAGAGCGGTTGTACATCCAATAAATATATCCGAGCACGAACATATTTTTAGAGCGATCCATTTCTTTTGTACCAAGTCCCGAATCAGCTAATGCGGTGCGGGTAATCTTAGTGACATCAATTTCATACACCTTAAATTTTTCGAGCGATCCATCCTTTAACGGATTCACACCATCGGGATATTTAGCAAGTTTTAAATTTTTAGGATCAAACCCATCGGTATTTGCGATGATGATACCACCAGGTTTCAGTTGTTTAATATTTGCTTTCAGAGCCGCGGCATTCATCACTACCAACACATCGTATGCATCACCGGCAGTAAAAATCTCAATACTGCCAAAATGAAGCTGAAATCCGGATACACCGGCAATAGTGCCTTGCGGAGCGCGGATCTCTGCGGGAAAATTCGGGAACGTACTGATGTCGTTTCCATATAATGCGGCAGTAGTAGTAAACTGAGAACCCGTTAATTGAATTCCATCACCGGAATCTCCGGCAAAAAGAATGACTACATCTGATTTTATTTCTGTTTTCATTAGTAAACTTAATTCTATTCGTTAAAATATTTCCGCACAGCGATGGGGATCTTCTAAATTAGCATTCCACATTTCCAAATTCAGAAACACTTGTCGCGGCAAGTGATGATAATTTTATTGCAAAGTCAGAATAAAGCAAAAAAGGTTTTCCCAACTCTGGAAAAACCTTTTAAATACGTATTGTTAATATATATATAAAATCAATCCAGGTAAGTGAAACACTTACAACAAACAAAGTAATATTTTTGCATATTTTTTACGGACTGGTTCATTTTTTTTTCCTTTATTTCGGCTACAAATGTAAGGATATAATATTATTCAACAAACAAAAACTTGATTTGTGTATAGAAAATGGTTTATTTTGTTGTTATGAAGAAACTGTCCGTTTTATTGGTAATAACCCTCCTTTCCTCCATGACATTATTCGGAGGAGGATTTCAGATCAACCTACAAGGTCAAAAGCAGACGGGAATGGGTCATGCAGGCACAGGACTATGCCTGGATAATGCCAGTATCTTATTCAATCCGGGAGCACTTTCTTTCCTGGATTCATTAAAAGGAATATACATAGGTGCAAGCTTTATTATGCCACGCACAACATACCTTGACTACAAAACACGGTATGTAGCGCATCCTGAAAAATACGTTGGAACACCCCTTACTTTATATGCTGTATATAAATTCAAGAAAGCAAAAAAATGGAACTGCGGACTCGGAATCTACAATCCATTCGGCAGCAAAGTGCAATGGGCAGACGACTGGAAAGGAAATGCACTGATCCGTGAAATAGATCTGAAAACATTTTTTATTCAGCCGACCGCATCTTACAAGATCAACGACCGGATTGGAATCGGAGCCGGATTTGTTTATGCTACAGGAAGTTTCACCTTGAGAAAAGGAGTTCCCCTACAGGATTCTTCAGGAAATTACGGAGAAGCCTCCCTTGAAGGAAAAGCCAGTGGCTATGGATTTAACGCAGGAATTTATTTCAAAGTAACCGATAAATTTTCAGTAGGCATCGACTACCGTTCACAGGTAACCGTGAATGTAGATGGTGGCAGCGCAGACTTTACAACACCCTCTTCTCTCGCTTATAAATTCCCGAATACAACC
>JBILYL010000304.1:0-3510 GCA_044377775.1 Bacteroidia bacterium | reverse complement strand
TCATTTTCGAAATCATAAACACCATACGGTAAAAATAAAGGCGCCCAGCTTTTCAATTTTGCTTTTTGTGTAGCTTCCATTTCACTGCTGAAACCACGTGGTGAAAAACCACCGGCATCCGATTCTATCGCAGCAGTATGCTTTTCGTTTTTTAGTTTTGCAACTTCCGCGTATTTTTTTCCTCCACGCAATCCATTTTCCTCATTCATAAATGCAACAGCACGGATGGTACGTTTGGGTTTAACACCAAGCGATTTATAAATGCGGATTATTTCAATACTTTGAACAATTCCGGCTCCGTCATCATGCGCTCCTTCACCATTGTCCCATGAGTCTAAATGTCCTCCAACAGTTATGATCTCCTCTTTTTTATCCGAACCGAATATTTCACCAATTACATTGTAAGATTTTTCATCAGGAAGAAATTTGCAATTTGTTTTCAGATAAAATTTCAATTCTTTGTCTGTTTTCAAATAATCGCTCAGCCAGTTTGCCCCGTTGGTGCTGATCGCGCAAGCCGGAATTTTATTTAAACTGTCTTTGTAGCCCATGGATCCTGTATGCGGATTATCATCCTGTGTTAATGTTACGGAGCGCACAACAATGGCAACAGCACCATATTTAACTGCTTCAGAAGCACCGGCCCATCGTTGCATAACTGTTCCTCCGTATGATCGGAAGGTTTCAATGTTTGTAGGATCCATAGGCTGGTTGAAGAACACAATTTTACCTTGTATTTTTTCTTTTCCAATTTTTTCAAGTTCTGCAATTCCATTTACTTCAACCACTTGTGCCGTGATTCCTTCAGCGGGAGTTGCAACTGAATTTCCCAGAGCACAGATTGGAACTTCTTTGATTCCTTTTCCGCCTTTAGAGATCACTTTTGCGATTTCTTTTTCACCTCTTACCCAATGAGGAACCATGCATTCCTGAAGATAAACAGTATCTGCTCCGGCTTCTTTCATTGCTTTGAAAGTCCATTCAACCGCCTGCTGCGCTTGTGGTGATCCGGCTAATCGACCGCCTATTTTTTTACATAAGTAATTCAGATTCGAATAACTCTTACCATTAGTAAGAGCTTCATTAAATATTTTTCTGAACATAACCGAATCGTTTTGTGCAGTGATATTTATGGTTAAAAAAGCCAGAATGGTGATCAGTAATTTTGATTTCATATATTTTTTAAATTAAATATTATGTTAAAGGAAATATAAATGAACGATTTTTAATATGTATTGTTATTTTTTTTGTTGATCCGTTTTTAAGTTTGAATTATTTCAGTATAACTTCATTGATAACTTCTGTGCCAACTTCATCATTCAGCATTTTAACGATTTTAGTCTTCGCCAACGACAATTCATTCCTGAGAGCAGCAGAATCGAGGCTTACAAAAAGTTGTTTGTGTTTAATGTACAGATCCAATGTGTGTTTAGCGATCATTGCTCCCATTACGCTTTCCCAGGAGGCGATAAGACGTCTTTCTGCCAGTTTATCATCCAGCTTATAGGCTTTCAATAACTGATCAATTACTTCCTTAAGGCTATGTTCGTTGTGTTTGCTCAATTTTTTATGCGTTATCGCCTGTTAGTTGTTTATTTTCGGATCCGGACAAAGAAACGGCTCCATTTGAAATTTTAAAAACTTTAAAATCAACATTACCGGATTTGAAAAGATCGGATAATCTGCTGGGATGTGTATCTGTAATAAAAAGTTGACCGAATTTATCGCTACTGACAAGTTCCATCAGTTGTTTTACGCGCAGATCGTCCAGTTTGTCATAGATATCATCCAGTAATAAAATGGGAGTGTTCTTTTTAATGTTTTTTATGAAATCGAATTGTGCGAGTTTAAGGGCGATCAGAAAGGACTTTTGCTGTCCTTGTGAAGCATACTTTTTAATAGGGTAATCATTTATTGTAAACTCCAGATCATCTTTGTGAATGCCTACGGTTGAATATTCTACCATGCGGTCCCGATTGAGTGCTTTTTCAAGAACATCTGCGAAAGTGGCATCATTTAAGTGAGAAGCGTACAAAACATTCACCTTTTCACGGCCTCCGGAGATCAACTCGTAATAAGATTGGAAAATGGGAACAAAATCATTCACAAAATTTTGGCGGCAACGGTGTACTTTTTCACCATAGGCGATCAGCTGCATATCCCATATTTCAAGGGAATCTTTATCAAATTTCCTGCTGTCCCCGAATTGTTTTAATAAAGCATTTCGTTGTGAAAGGACCTTGTTGTAAGAAATAAGATTTTCGAGGTATTCGCGGTCAAATTGCGCAATAACACTGTCGATAAAACGTCTGCGGCTTTCACTTCCTTCGGTGATCAGTTCAGAATCGGCCGGGGAGATCATTACCAATGGATATAAGCCAATATGGTCGGCCAGACGGGTATATTCTTTTTTATTCCTTTTGAATTGTTTTTTTTGATTGCGCTTAAGTCCGCAGTAGATCTCATCTTCCTGGTCGGCCACCTCAAAAGTTCCCTGAATAAGGAAAAAAGCTGATTCGTGGAGGATATTCTGAGAGTCGATCGGATTGAAAAAGCTTTTGCAGAAGGATAAATAGTGAATGGCATCCAATATATTGGTCTTTCCCTCGCCATTATTACCCGTTAAGCAGTTGATCTGTTTGCTGAAGCGTAGTTCTGCCTCCGGGTAATTTTTAAAATTTAAGACCGATAATTTCTTTAAAAACATTAGATTTTCACTGAGTAATTGACTTCTTATTAAGCACGGAAGCCCTTTTTAGCAATAGCGAGCAGGAAATAGGCCTCGATGGTAAAATTAACTAAAAAACAGAGGAAAATTCAGATTGTTCAGAATTAATTATAGATATTGCAAAAAAAACTTATTTTTGCAATCCATTAACAAGATCAAAACGAATTATGGCAAAAGAAATTAATGATGAACCGATTGTAGACGTTGAACAGGCGTTTAGCAAAACTGAACTTTACATTGAGCAAAATAAAAAGAGTCTTGGAATTATTCTGGGCGCTATCGTAGTATTGGTAGGTGGTTATTTTGCATACAAATATTGGTATGTTGCAGGAGAAGAAACCAAAGCAAGAGCAGAAATGTTTGTTGCGGAGGATTATTTCGGTAAAGATTCTATCGACTATGCAATGAATGGCGATAAAAACGGTTCAGTAGGATTTATTCAGATTGTTGAAGATTACGGAATTACGCCTTCAGGCAATCTCGCTGAATACTACTTAGGTATTTGCTATTTGAAAAAAGGTCAGTTTGAAGAAGCGATTTCTCACTTGGAGTCATTTAACGGAAAAGACCAGATTGTTGCTCCTTTAGCTACCGCTGCTATCGGTGATGCAAATATGGAATTAGGTAAAGTTGATGATGCGATCACATTTTACCTGAAAGCAGCAGAGCAAAATAATAATCTTTTTGATTCTCCGATCTGTTTGAAAAAAGCAGGTTTAGCTTATGAAGAAAAACAAAATTATGCTGATGCAATCAAAATATACGAGCGCATCAGAAACGAA
>JBILYL010000039.1:0-13040 GCA_044377775.1 Bacteroidia bacterium | reverse complement strand
ATCCGTAACAACTCTTGAAGACGCAAACGGAAATAAAACACAAATTGAAGCGCGTTACATCATCGACTGCAGTGGATATGGCCGTGTAATTCCTAATTTACTGGGGCTAAATAAACAATCGAGTTTCGACCCGCGTAAAACACATTTCACCCATTTCAAAGACCCCAAACGTCCTGAAGGCGTTGAAGGAAACAGAATAACGGTGATTGTTCACCAGCAGGAAGTATGGATCTGGATCATTCCATTTTCAACAGGTACAACATCTGTCGGATTTGTTGGCTATCCCGATTATTTCAAGGATTTTCCAGAAGAGGCAACCGAACGCATGAAAGCACTTGTGGCAGATTGCCCGATATTAAGTGAGCGTTTCAAAGATCAGGAAATGGTTTTATCGCCCAGAACAATTGATGGATATGCAATTTCGTCCACCAAATTCTATGGGGACGGATTTATTACTGCGGGTAATGCAACCGAATTCTTAGACCCTGTATTCTCATCCGGAGTCACATTTGCGATGGAATCGGGTTCAAAAGCAGCCAAATTAGTAAGTAAAAAACTTAAAGGCGAAACTGTTGACTTTGAAAAAGAATATGTCGACTATATGATGCAAGGAATCAATACCTTCAGAACATATGTAAACAGTTGGTACAATGGTGACCTTCACCAGATTTTTTTCACAAAAGATCCCGATCCTGGCATAAAAAAACAAATATGTTCCGTTTTGGCGGGATATGTCTGGGATCTTGAAAACCCGTTTGTAAAGAAACACGAACGCGCAGTGAGCACACTTGCGAAAATCATCCGTATGCAAAAAGCATCCGCTGCGGAAGAAGCTGCAAAAGGGCTATAAGGTATTTGCAATTTATATGAAATAAATATTGCTCACTCTAAAAACGATCATATTAGCTAAAATAAAAAAAGAAGATGAAATCAACATCTTCTTTTTTTATTTTATAATCAGTTTAAATTTTATTGAGTATTTTTATTTCCAGCCAACTTAATAGTTTAGGCTTAATGACAAAACGACAAAAGGATCAGGTTTTAAAAAGAACACAGCGTATATTATAAAATGAAGATCAATATTATCGGAGGAGGAGTTTCAGGTTTAGCTGCAGGATGTTTTTTGCAGATGAACGGTTTTGAAACACATATATTCGAAAAACACTCGATCCCAGGAGGCTTATGTACCAGCTGGAAAAAAGGCGACTACACCTTTGATAGTTGTGCGCATTGGATATTGGGTTCTGATATAGGATCATCATTTTATAAGATCTGGTCGGAGTTGCTGGATATGAAAAAAATAAAATTCCACAACCACGACATACGCGTTGAAGTAGGGACAAAAGTTCATGCCAATAAATACGGAGAAAACAACTTCAAACTCTATACGAATCTTACCGAATTGGAAAGATACATGATCGATCTGGCACCAGAAGATACAAAAACGATCAAGGCATTTATCAAACCGATGCGCATCATGCAAAAGTTTGATCTGCCACCAATAATGGATGATCTGCCATTTTTCCAATCCATGATCAGGGGAATAAAAATGGCGCGTTATCTCGAATTTTTTTATTGGTTTCTGAAAATAAAAAATTACACCAATTACACATACGCGAAAAAATTTAATAATCCGTTCCTTCGTGAAAGCTTCGAATTATTATATGATGGAGAAGAAGTGAACATGATGATCTTAACGATGCCATTATCTGTGTTCGATAAAAAAAGTGCAGGGTACCCGATCGGAGGATCTATGGAGTTTGCAAAAAAAATTGAACAATCCTATTTAAAATTGGGTGGCACCATGCATTATAAAACGCCTGTAAAAAAGATCATCACAGAAAATGGAGTTGCAAAAGGATTATTAGTAAGAAACGATGTAAGTCATTTCTCAGACCTGACGATTTCGGCAGCGGATTGGAACTTCACTGTTTTTGATGCTTTGGATGGAAAATATACCGATCAAGACATGCTTGATCTTCGCGATTTAAAAAAGCTGGACGTATTTTATTCTGTCATGCAATTTTCTTTTGGCATCGGAAAAGACCTTTCTGAATTTCCACACTTTTCAAGAATCCCCTTAGACGAACCAATTATTTCTCCTGATGGTACTCAATATCCTCGTTTTGAAGTACACATTTATAATTACGATAATACCTTGGCTCCACAGGGAAAAACAACTGTAACGGTAAGTTTCTATACGACCAACAGAGAATTCTGGATCGATGCCAGAAAAAATGACCGCCCTAAATACAGACAAGCAAAAGAGGAATTTACAAAACAAATTATTGACTTATTAGACAAACGACTCGGTGGTATAAAAAACAGCATTGAAGTGATTGATGTTGCAACACCGGCTACTTTTCAACGATACACAGGAAATTGGAAAGGCAGCACGCAAGGCTGGCTTCCGGGCAAAAATCTACTGGCAAAATCTCCGGTAGGATTTAAAATACCCGGATTGAAGAATTTTTATTATTCGAGCCACTGGAACCAACCGGGAGGAGGCTTGCCTATTGCTATAAAAACCGGAAGGGATGTCGCCAAATTAATTTGCAAAGAATACAATAAAAAATTCACTGTCATCAAACCATAAGTACAAAAACTTTCTTTACTCAAAAAAACATATGAAAAATTTAATTTTGCTTTTATCATTCAGCCTCATCATATCAAACACATGTAATGCGCAAGATTACACGATTACAAAAGGTGAAGCATTTTCGCCACCAAATGAATCGAAATGGGCAGGATATGCAGGTGAAAACTCAACAAATGTATTTTTATTCCGTATTAAAACAAGAGGGAAAGGAAACAAATATTTCTTGGAGAGTATCGATAAAAAAACACTTCAAAAGCAATATGAAAAGGAATTACCATTAGAGGAAGAAACAAATATCCCACTGGATCCGTCTGTTACATCAATCAGAACATTTTGCCTGAACGATAAAATACAAATTTGCATTTCCGGATTTTCTAAAAAAGAAAAATTAAATAAATATTTTATAAAAACAATCAATACAGATGGAACGTTCGGAAGAATGGAAGAGATCATTTCCAGCCCCGACAAAATTTCGATTTCTAACTATGTAAGCAAAGACAAAACCAAGCTACTATTGATAAATGAACTTCCATGGTCGGAAGGAAAACAAAACACATCTGCAACACTCTATGATGCTGAATCATTGGATAAATTATGGACCAAACAACTGCCCGATCAATACAAAGATTCAAAAATAGAATCTTACTATTACAACATTGACAATAATGGGAATCTATGCTTTTTATACAATTATCTTGCAAATGCGGAAACGAAACAACTTGGGATCGGAGTTGGTTTTATCCAGAACAACTCACAGAAAGCAAGAATGTTTGTTTTGCCAAATGATAAAAAATACTCAATTGAAAACGGACGCACAATGGTTACAGAAGATAAATTTATTTTCACCGGACTATTTAAACTTGAAGTCCTTCCTGATGAAGAAAAAGTAAAAAACATGAAGCCAAAAGAAGCTATTAAATATGTAGCTGAATTAAAAACACAAAAACAAGCCGGCACATTTTCCTATTTGGTGGACATAGCGACAGGAGCGGTAAAAACACAATTCGAATTATTTCCTGAAGAAGTGGCACAAAAACTTTCCTATTCGCAAGGTCTAGTTGAAAAAGGAGCAGGAAACAAATATTACACCGCTTCAGAACTGATTACTCTTAATGGAGACTTCTATCTAATAGAAAACCATAAATACACAATTAGTGGTGATGGAATTGCAACCTATGAAAGAGAATTTATTGTAACAAAAATAAATAGTAAAGGGGAAATAAAATGGACGAAGATCTTCCCGAAAAATACCGTAAATAATCTAAATACGTTCAACATCCTAACCCACAACAACAGCATTTATTTATTTTATTTAGAACATCCGAAAAATCTTAAAAATTCCACAGTAGACATTTATTATCCACAGGAATATAGTGAAATCAGAAACTATAACGGCTCAGTAGTTGTTGGCTTAGTGATTAATCCTGATGGAACGGCATCGAGAAAGCAAATATTTGAAAACAAAGGATGGTGTTACGATCCGCAACCTTTCAATATTTTATTGGAGAAAGAAAATTCACTACTGATGCGAATGATCAACAAAGGAGAAGAACGTTTTGACATTATCAAAATTGATTAATAAAAATAATTGCCAACACTACTTTTCTGTAAAAATAAACGCATCAATTTTTATCTAATAAAAACAATTTGAAAAACCTCTATTCCTCCGAATTAACGAAATCGACTTACGATACTATTATAATAGGCTCAGGAATTGGTGGATTAAGCACAGCCGTATTTCTGGCAAAGTCCGGCAAAAAAGTTCTTGTTCTTGAAAAACATTATGTTCCCGGGGGATTCAGCCACACATTTAAAAGAAAAAAATACGAGTGGGATGTAGGGGTTCATTATGTTGGCCAAATGAATTTAGAAAATAGTTTGATGCGAAAAGCATTTGATTATTTGTCAGAAGGTAAACTCAAATGGTCAGACATGGGGGACATTTATGATCAGGCCATCATAGATGGAACAACATATAATTTCAGAAAAGGGAGAGAAAATCAAATCAATCAAATGATTGAATATTTTCCGGAAGAAGAAACCGCCATCAGACAGTATTATGCGCTCGTTCTAAAAATTGAAAGAACGACTACGACCTTTTTTTCAGAACGAACAATGCCCTTTTGGCTAAGCAAAACGGCAGGATATTTCATGCGTAAGAAATTTTACACCTATTCAAATAAAACTACTACGCAGGTGTTAGATAGTCTGACATCCAATGAAAAGCTAAAGGCTGTTCTATGCACACAATGTGGGAATTATGGATTAGCACCTGACAAGAGTAGTTTCGCAATTCACGGACTAATTGTCCAGCATTTTATTGAAGGAGGAAATTATCCTGTTGGTGGTGCTTCAAACATCCATAAAAAACTGACGGATGTTATTGAAGCAAATAATGGAATTATTGCAATCAAAGCGGATGTAAAAAATATCATTATCAAAAACAACAAAGCAATTGGAGTGGAGATGATGAATGGCGACAAACTATTTTCGACTAACGTTGTTAGTAATGCAGGAGCTCACAACACCTTTAATAAATTATTATCAAAAGAGATTCAAAAAGAAGAAAACACCATCGAACTGAATAAAGTAAATCCTTCAGTTTCTCACGTGTGTATTTATGTTGGATTAAATGCAAGTGATGAAGAATTGAATTTACCAAAATACAACATCTGGCTTTACGACAACTACAAACTTAATGCATCACAAGCACATCATTTAAAAACGATCAATAGTACATCCCCAATTACCTATATTTCTTTCCCTTCTGCAAAAGACCCGGATTGGAATATAAAACATCCGGGAACGTCAACCATTCAGGTTTTAGGGTCTTATCCTTTTGAATGGATGAAAGAATGGGAAGATGAAAAATGGCAAAAGAGAGGTCATGAATATGAAAAACGAAAAGAAGAAATAAAAAATGATCTTCTTGAAAAATTATATAGAACACTCCCCCATCTAAAAGGAAATGTGGAGATTTGCGAATTATCGACACCTTTGTCTACGAAGCATTTCAGCAATTATTCGAAGGGAGAAATCTACGGATTAGAACATAGTCCTGCACGTTTTAATCTCAGACAACTTCGGGCAAAAACAAATTATAAAAATCTTTATTTGACAGGACAAGATATTGTATGTGTAGGGGTTGGAGCAGCTATGTTTTCAGGACTGATCACATCGGTTGCCATATTAAAACGAAATCTTTTGTGGCGGGTTATAAAATATAAACCGAAGGCGTAAATCAGAATGCAAGGAAACCAATTCCCAGATGAAAATTTATGAATTGATGGCGAAAGATTCTTTTTATTCCTGCATTTTCAAATTGACCCTGAACGGTTTTTGAATTAGAATTATTAGCTGAAATAAAGGCAGGAATCGCAAGTATCCGGACTCCTCTGTCGAATACAAACTTGTCCTTGAATATTCGCTGCTTACCAAAAGAGAACCCAATACCAAAAGCTTCAAAAGCAATATTTCCGGTACCGTTTGTCTTTTTTATTCTTTTGTTGTAATCGGCAGGATCAGCAATACTCCAGTTGGACTTATCATATTTTATGGTATTCATAAGCATTTGACCTTCCCATTTTACATAAGGACCATATGGAGCAATGTTAGCTCTTTTGAAATGCTTTATCCCAATACCTATTCCAATAGAATTTAAAATGGCAGGAGAGTTTACATTCCCATCATATCTAGCATTTGAAATATTGGACGCATAATCAACCCCTGTTCTTGCATATTGAAACATAATACAGATCGCTTTTCTTTTATGATGGACATAATCGATATTTAAGATATGTGTTGCATTTACACCAACCGGTTCAATATCAGGAAATCCACCATTCGGTGCGAAATTATCTGATGTTGTATTATTCGTATTTGTACTTGTTGGTCCAATCAATGATGGAAAAAAATTAACAGAATAACCAATTACAAAACGTTTCCCCATGTATCCGGGAACTTGTGAAACAACAACGTGTGCGATAAGAATTAACAGAAATGAGGTACTTATTTTTTTAACCATTATTTTAAAAAGCTAAAAAGCCAATGCCTAAATGAAAATTAATTAATTGCTGACGAAACATGCGCATTCTACTTTCCCTTTTATAATAATCATCAATATCTTTAACCGTATCAAAACCCGCCAAAGTAACAATATTTGCAGCAGGTGTATATGCGATTCTCAAACCGTAATCAAGAACAATTTTATTGCCTAAAACACGCTGTTTGCCAACAGTATAGGCAACCGCAACATTATTATAAGAATACTCACCTGTTCCAAGATTACCTTTTACATAAACACCGTATGAAGAATTGGGATCCTGATGTTCAAATTTTTTGTAGTCGTATTTAACAGTTTCAAACATTAATATCACTTCAAATTTATTATACCTGCCAACAGGAGCAATGAAACCACTTCCGAATGCTTTAAGACCAATGGCAACATTAATCGAACTGAGAAGAGCAGGTTTAGAATAACTACCGGTATAGCGATTGTTGTTAGGGTAAGGCGTTTCAGTTTCGTAATTGAATGACCCGGCAAAAAGACCATCACCAACTTTCCCATCATCATAAGCGATTCCGGTGCGGATATACTGGCCGGAAAAACAGATCATCTTACGTTGATTCAGAGCATATTCAATATTTACACAGTGTGCATTATTAAAAGTGGGTGAAAACTCGTTTGAAGGCTGAGCACTCATTGGTCCTGGGCCTTTAGGGGCGAACATAAAATAATTACTATATCCGATAACGCATCTCTTACCCATATAACCCGCTATTTGGGCATTAGAAACAGAAGCCGCTAAAAGAAAAAACAATAAATAGACAACGCGCATATTATTTAGGATTTTTTGAAACGTGCATTAATGAATTATATACAAATGATGTGATCAAATCAGTATTATCCTTTGATTTGGTATAACGTGTTTCGTATTTCATTACTTCACCTGATTCAAGATTAAATAAAATAAAAAAATAAGTATTGTGTGAACTACGGCTTTTTTCATTGTAAATACCTGACCAAGCCAAAAACTTAGTTCCGTATTTTTCGATCAACTTATTCGTTTCTTCCGTTCCAACAATTATTTCATCTGAATTGTCTCCATGATTAAAACGTTCGGTCAACCAATCGTTTAAAATACTATTCAAATTATAACGATCCATATCTGAGGTCGTCATATTTTTTGTTCCGATCATTTCATATTGCAATTTCAACTTATCGGCACATTTCTTTTGAATCTCTCCCAATTTCACCTGCTTTTCCTCTGACTCAAAATAATTTACAACATTATTTCCTCCGATTGTTTTCACATTCATATAAAATGGTTCCAAAAACAATATTTTCTCTACACCTAAAAGAGTATACTTATCCTTATTTAGTTTTGCAAGTTGATCTTCAATCTTCTTACGTTCCTTATAGGTTAAATTATCCTTCTTTACTTCAGCCTTACGGGTTAAACCTCTTGCAGCTTTGGTATATCGTTTCACAAATTCAGGATCCTGAAGTAAACCGACAAACGCATATTTGGTAAAATTCTCTTCTGTTTGGATCTCTACCTTTTGCTGCTGTTTTTTGATCTTAGAATACTTACTTTCTTCAATCGTGCTATCAACATTGGCTATAAAAACCTTTGCTGTGTCCATCGCGAGCAACTGCGCTTTTGATGACTTCGCAAAATCGTTCAGATATAATTGATTTGAATTCACCATTTCAGAAAACAAACTATCAGAAAGCATTGACAAAACAAGATCATTCGGATTTTTCTTATAGGCTTTGTAGGTATATGACAATGCGATAGTATTGAGTTCTTTTGAATCCAGGTTATCTAACATGTAATAAACGCGTTGAGATGCACCTTCGATCTTTTCGTAATCCGGAATAGAATAACTTTTAGAGGATAGTCGCGCATTGTTTGCAACACTCGAAAGATACTTTGATTTATAGCGACTGCCACCGGATTTACTTATTGCTATATTGTAGAGTGATTTTGCTACAATTTTTTTCAGATAAATATTTTCAGGATATTTCTCCAAAAGAATATAGGCAGCATAGATCGCATTGATATAATCTCTGTCAACCAGATACAATCTGCATGATTCAAAACGAGCAATCTCTCTTACTTTCTTAAAATCTTCTTCGGACACAATATATTTTTTGCGGCTGGCTTCATCAGCAACTATAAGATCCGCTTCAACAGCACCACGTCTTTTCCGGATATTGGGATGTGTACTTTTTGAATCATCATAATCATCATTTGATTTGATCTCAGACGTTTTTTTCAGATAAAAAGTATCAGGAAGAATTAAGAATTCATCTTCAAAAAACGACTTCTTAAACTCCACCAATTCAAAAGGGAGATAAGAATACTGCAATACATCAAACGCACCATTTAATGCTTTGATGCTATAAGCAGATTCTTTAATGCGAACTAAACCTTCAGCATCCGCTTCAGATTCATTGTCTTTAGAAAAACGATATTTTGCAATATTGCGTGCCTCGTATGATCCGGTTTCGTAGCTGCTCGTACCTCTGTCTAACTTAATGTTTTCAAGATATTGATTTACAGAATGTTTTTTAACAACATGAGTAATTTCATGAGAAAGAACATATGCAAGTTGGGCTTCATTCTCAAGCTGAGCTAAAAGACCCGCATTAATAAAGATAAAACCTTTATCAAAGGCATGCGCGTTTACGTCAGGTGATTTTGTGACATACACATGAATCTGTTTTCTGAGTTCAGGGTCATTCTTTAATAATTCATCTGCAACTTTATTCACATAATTACCAAGGGGATCGTTGATCAACACATCACCACTCAATAATAAATCTCTCAGGTAATAATTACTTGAAATAATAAATTGTTCCTTCGCAATGCGGTCCGTTCCGTATCCGATCGTTTTCAGATCTTCTTCGGATAATGCACGGGCTGTTTTCACAAATTCTTCCGGAAGAGCTCCGGATGATTTCAATGGAATGTAATCCGAATCATATTGACCATATATTACATTGGAAAACAACAATGCGATTATTCCGACCTTCACCGATTTTCTAAAAATTGATTTATTCATTTCGTATTATGTATTTATTTGAGCAAAAAAAAAACGATTAAGTATTTTATTTAATATCAATTGAAAAAAGCATATTCTTTTTCTTTTTTCTTTCTACAGCAACAAGATTATTTTTTCTCCCGTCAATAAATTTACGTGCATAAAAATTTGTTTCGTATTGTTCTGCCTCCCCCATGTTGTGCTTGGTCACATTCCCTTTTTCATCTATTTCAATTCCGGCAACATATCCACCTCTTCTGTTCAAATGAACACGAGGAGCTTCGTTTTCTTTCAGATCAAAATTTTCAAGATGATCTACATAAAACATATGAACGCTGTTACCTTTTACTGCTGATGAGATAGAAAGCCCTTCACCAGCTGCATCATTAGCATGTTGGCGTTTCGGTATTTTTTTTACCCAAACAAGCTTCCCGGCAGGATCTATATTAAATACAAATATGTCGTTTGCATATGTGTCATAAGTTGTAGTGGTAGTTTTACCATTGTAATGTGTACTTACCACAACATAGTAAATTTCTGAAACGATGATCGTAGAACCATTGTCTAAAAAATGAATTTTATTAATCTCCAGATTATTTATTCCCAGATCTTTCTTTTCATTTCCTTCATTCTTCTTTTCTTTTTTCTCCAACTTCTCTTTCTGCCTGTCTGTCATAAATGATTTAATAAGCTCTGAAGGGATTTCATAATAACCACCACCCAATTTCGTAAACTTACCACTCGTTGCATCCAATTTTACCATAAAAGCTCCATCGGTTGAAGGATTCCCTTTTTTGGAATAGAAACCTGCAACAACAATATTATTTGTTTTATCCTCGTACAAATAAGTATCTGTTAAAGTATAGTCTTCCAGTTTCAGTTCGATTATCTTCGGTTCTTTTTTATCTTTTTGATACACTAAAATTTCAAAATGAGAATCACTGTCTCTTTCGTCCGACTCTCTAACACGAATTAAATAGTATAATTTTCCATCATTAGAAACCTGATAATCCATTCTGGTCATTCTAGCTTCACTATATGGCATTTCATATTCGCCCCCCCAAAGTTCTTTCATATTTTCATCAAACATATAAAAGCCTAATTCCTCTTTATTCAACTTGTCGTTTCTCTCTTTATTAAAAAGAATATATTTATAGAATATTTTGGATTTATCGTTTGAAGTTGAACCGGAATAACCTCTCGAGCCACCGATAATACCTCTGGATGATTGGAACATTTTTAAAGGTTGTCCGGTAACCTCTAACGTTGTAGGTGAAAATTCAACGGCAGACATTCCTTCCGACTTTGTTTCTTTGAACACTTCACGCACAATGATGTATGATTTTTTATTTGATACTACCACTCGATCAAAAAATGATTTTTTGTTTGAAAAAAGTGCCTTTACAGTTGCTGTACTGCTGTTTGCAAGAGACAGATCAGCGTTAAATAGCTGAAAGCCGATCTTATCTAATTTTTCACCTTTGGCATAGGTCAATAGAACATCTCCGTTTGAATACGGATTCGTTTGTGATAATGGCAAACCTTTGCTATCATCAAATTCAGCAGAACTTCTTATCGTATAAGGTGTTTTTTGAGCAAAAACTACAGTGCCCAACAATAGAAAAAGAATGAAGAGAGAGCTAACTAATTTTGTTTTCATAAAAATGTTTTTATTTTTACACAAGGTAAAAAAAAATCCCGCTCCAATAACATTGGAGCGGGATAAAAGTTGTTTTAAAAATATTATTTTTTCATCGCTTTCATCATAGAAGTACCAACCACTTTACCCGCTTTAGCGTAACATTCTTTGATGGTATTTGTAGGATCAAAATCCCAATCGCTACCACCCATTAATACTCCTTGAGCAGTTAGTAAACCTTTTGCCATTACTTTTCCTGTTGAAGACTCAACCCAAGAAATTTCATATCTGCAAAATGGGTTTTGCTTCATTACACCGATATTAAAACCTGGCTCTGTCATTACCGTTTTAACAACAATGGTGTATTTTGCATCTTTGGTATTTTTAGCAGCAACTGCACCTGTTTTACCTTTGAACAACATTTTATTCACCAATTCGTCAAACATCGGCTCATAAACTGCACTTCTGTTATTTACCCATTTCTCAGCCCAACGATCACCTTTTCCAGGTTGTTTTTCATTGCCTTTAGCAATTTTTTCGCTTTTGTATTCTGCTTCTGACTTTTTACCAACCATCATTCCATCATAATTGTACTCAATATTGATCTTTGTTTCTCCGGCAAGAAATGTTAATTTCTTATCACCTTCTATAATTTTTTGTGCATCCACATTACTAGCAAGGGCTAAAAACCCAACGATAGCGAACAATTTGATTTTTTTCATAGGAATTATTTTTTTGTTTGTTTTTTAAATTTAGTTGATACAAATGTATTAAAATATCGAATTGAATTATAATATATACGGAAAATTATCGCCTGTCAAAAAACACTACCGGTTTTCTGCTTAATTCAGGAAATTGAATTTTATTGATCACATCAACAGCTTCAAATTTTACTTGAGGAGCCACACGTAATTTCGCCCTAAAATGATCTTTTATGTCTTTCTCAAAATTTTCAGGAATTTTTTCACAACCAATACGGATAAGAATTTCATCGGTACCGATCTCGTTCGTATATACTTCCACAACATAATTGCTAACTCCTTCAATATTGTTTAAGATATCATATAATGCTGGCGGATAAAGTGTAGTTCCCTTGTATTTGATCATCTGCTTTCTTCTACCAACAATTGGTCCTAGACGAATGGTCGTCCTGCCGCAACTGCAAGGTGCTGTGTAATGCGAACAAAGATCTCCTGTTTTGAAACGCAGCAAGGGCATACCTTCCACCCCGAGCGTGGTAATAGTTACTTCCCCGGCCTCACCTTCCGCCACAGGCTTGTTGTTTTCATCTAAAAACTCCACGATCACTAATTCAGGATGATGATGACCGCCATTCCCGGCAGCACACTCCGTAAACGCAGCACTCATCTCGGTACTGGCGTATGTTGAATACAACTTAATGTCCCATTTATCCTTAATGCGTTGACCCAGTGTGGTCAGACTAAAATCTTCGTTCCGCAACGATTCACCGATACAAATTGCTTTATTAATGGACGTATTTTTATAATCGATACCATTTGCTTCTGCGTATTCAATCAATTTCAATAAAAAAGAGGGCACCGTAACAAATGCAGTTGGATTAATCCGATTGATCGTGTCCCATTGCAATTCAGGAATTCCACCTCCTACACGCACAACACCTGCACCTAATTTACGGATCCCTAAAAAATAGGCTAGTCCGGCCATAAAACGTTTATCCAGCGTTGTCATCAATTGAAAAACATCATCGCTGGTTGAATCAGCGCATTCAAA
>JBILYL010000275.1:0-3925 GCA_044377775.1 Bacteroidia bacterium | reverse complement strand
CAATCACAACAAATTATGTTGGGAAAAAAAGCGGATGTGGAAAAAAAGATCTACCCTTCAGCACTTGCTGAAACATTTAAAAAACAGCTCGAAAAAACGCAATCATGGATAAAAACGAATCCACAATTTGATGTAATGTATGTTTCTTATGCAGAAACCATCAACAATCCTTCAGAAATGGCAGAAAATATATCCCTGTTTCTGGAGTCGGATTTAAATACAAAGGCAATGACTGAAGTAATTGATTCAACTCTATATAGAAATCGAAAACAATCAAATTAATTTTTTTAATTACAGCCTTTTGTGTATTATTGTTTTGAAAAACGAACATTTTCTACATAAAAAGAATAATCTACTTAAAAACATAAACGAATGAGTACGTCTACCCTTAATAAAAAAATCAAGTCTTACTCTGCGCTGGCTGGTTCTATCGCTTTAATGAGTTCACAAGCTGATGCTCAGATTATCTATACTGACATTAATCCCGATTCAACTACTACAATTCCAGGCACATCCTTTAATCTTGATCTTGATAATGGTGGCGTTGTGGATTTCACATTCAATCTGACATTCGGAACAGGGTCAGGAACCTCACAAGGGGTTGGCATAACAGCTGCCGGTACGAATGCAGTAGCAGGAAGCATCGTTGGATCATATACGTATCCATTGGCACTAAACAATGGGGATACTATTAAATCAACACTACAATTTAACGGAGGGTCTAGTCAGTCAATGGCTAGTTATTTCGGAAGCGGCTCTTCTTATGGAAATTGGCTTGGAGCTGCCGACAAATATGTTGGCTTACAATTTTATATCGGAGCACAATTGCATTATGGATGGGCAAGATTAGACGTAACAGCTACTGCCAACCAATTTACAATAAAGGATTATGCATATAATGCAACTCCGAATGAATACATAATTGCGGGAGAAATGGGAGTCGGGATAAATGAAAACGCACTGATGGATGCTACTTCTATCTTCAGCTCGGAAAAAAATGTGATCATTTCATTTTTAAAAGACCAACCAATAAATGCAGTTGTAAAAATCAGCAACGCATTAGGACAAGAGATATACAATGGATCTTTGATTGAAAAAGAAACGTCAATCAATCTTTCCAAAGAAAAAACGGGAATCTATTTTGTTACAATAACAAATAAAAATATTGTTTATACGAAAAAAGTATACCTCCGTTAATAATTTAAAAAATTTGTGAAAGAGCCATTCGAAAAACGAGTGGCTTTTTTATTTACTTTTGTACCATGAACGAATTCAGAGAAGCTTTATTAATTGCGATCACAACACCAATTTATGCCATAGTAATAGGTGCCGAAATACTATTCAGTTATTTGCATCACAAAAACTATTATTCTGTTAAAGGAACACTTTCAAATATTTATCTGACGTCTCTGAATCTTAGCTTAGACATTTTGGTAAGGGGCATTTGTTTATTTGTTCTGAATTATTTTTACCAATTTAAATTCATTGAATTTAACAATCAATACGCTTATTGGGGAATCCTCCTAATTACTCAGGATTTCATGTTTTATTGGCTACACCGCATCGACCACTATTGCAGAATGTTTTGGGCGGTTCATGTAACGCATCATTCATCGGAAGAATATAATCTGACTGTAGGTTTCCGTTCTTCCGTATTTCAACCGCTATATCGCTTCATCTATTTTATTCCACTTGCACTTTTAGGATTCAAAGGAATAGACATTATGTTTATTTATTCCGCGACACAAATTTATGGCATTCTAATTCACACCCAAACAGTTGGAAAATTAGGCTTTGTAGAACACTTCTTATCGACTCCCTCACATCATCGCGTGCATCATGCAAGCAATGTAAAATACCTCGACAAAAACATGGGAATGGTTTTAATCGTCTGGGACAAGCTATTCGGAACATTTATATCCGAAGATGAAAATGAAAAAGTTGTTTACGGATTAACTGAAAACATAAAAACATTCCATCCCATCAAAATGGTCTTTCATGAATGGATAAATATAGCAGCAGACCTAAAAAAAACGGCATCACTAAAAGCGAAATTCATGTATGTATTCGGACCTCCGGGATGGAGCCATGACGGAAGTAAAAAAACAGCCCGTCAGTTAAGGGACGAATTACTAAACAAAAAAACGACTTCCTAAAATTCAATTGAAAAGTATTCCTTTCATATTAAAATTTCTAAAAAGCAGAAAAGGGATACTTTCAATTATTCTTATTGTGCTGATCGTATGGTATTATTTTTCTTTACCTACTCCACTCTTTACAAGTAAGACAAGTACTGTCTTAGAAGACAAGCAAGAAAAATTACTGGCCGCAAAAATTGCCGATGATGGTCAGTGGCGATTTCCATTAACAAGAGAAGTGCCGCAAAAATTTATCGATTGCATCATTCAGTTTGAGGATCGCGGATATTACACTCATTGGGGCATTAGCCCATCGGCAATAGCAAGAGCAGGCATACAAAACATAAAAGCAAAGCGAACCATCAGTGGCGGCAGCACCATAACGATGCAGGTGATCCGTATGGCACGAAAAGGTCAGGGAAGAACTTTTTTAGAAAAAATCATTGAACTCGTTTTGGCTACCCGCCTGGAATTTGGCGCTTCAAAAAAAGAGATCCTTTCACTATACGCATCGAATGCTCCTTTCGGTGGCAACGTAGTTGGCATTGATGCTGCATCCTGGAGATACTTCGGAAGAGAACCGGCAACACTATCCTGGGCCGAAGCGGCAACATTGGCGGTTTTACCGAATGCACCAAGTCTAATTTATCCCGGTAAAAATCAGGAACGATTATTAAAAAAAAGGAACCGTTTATTAGATCAACTTCTTAATGCAAAAAAAATTGACAAAGAAACTTGTGAATTAAGTAAACAGGAACCACTACCCGGAAAACCTCATGCTATTCCACAAATTGCATCTCATCTGTTGCAAAGGGCCGCAAAAGAAAAACATTCGGGTCAAAGAATTATTTCCACCCTTGATGGACATCTACAGGAAAGAGTAAATACAATCATTGAAAATCATCATAAAATATTAAAAGGGAATGAAATTCACAATGCTTGTGCAATTGTTCTGGATGTAAATTCAGGAGAAGTGTTAGCGTATGTTGGCAACACAAATAATAAGGGAAAACCTGAATACGAAAGTGATGTAGATGTAATAACAGCCCCGCGAAGTACGGGAAGTATTTTAAAGCCATTTTTATTTGCAAACATGCTCAGTGACGGAGAATTACTTTCTTCGATGCTTGTCCCTGATATTCCAACACAAATTGCGGGATATGCCCCGCAGAATTATAATCAGACATTCGATGGCGCAGTCCCTGCAAAAAGAGCATTAGCGAGAAGCTTGAACATTCCGGCAGTTCGTATGCTCCAATCCTACGGAACGGAAAAATTCTGCTACAACCTAAAAAAAACAGGAATGACAACACTCACCTTTTCTCCGGATCATTATGGTCTATCAGTTATTTTAGGTGGTGCTGAAGGCAAATTATGGGACATTACAGGAATGTATGCCAGCATGGCCAGAACACTTAATCACTACACTGCATATAACGGCAAATACGACAAAAATGATTTTCATCCGCCCTACTATACTGTTCAGCAAAAAAAGGATCCTGAATTAGAAAACGGATCGTTCATTGATGCTGCATCCATCTATTTTACATTTGAAGCAATGGTTGAAGTTGCCCGTCCGGATGAGGATGCAGGCTGGAAACAATACACATCCGCATCGAAGGTAGCATGGAAAACAGGAACAAGCTTTGGTTACAGAGATGGCTGGGCAATTGGAATAACTCCCAATTATGTGGTGGGAGTTTGGGTTGGAAATGCTGATGGAGAAGGGCGGCCAGGATTGGTTGGAATAGAAACTGCTGCACCAATTCTGTTCGATATCTTCAGCG
>JBILYL010000038.1:0-13170 GCA_044377775.1 Bacteroidia bacterium | reverse complement strand
TGCGATCAACAAGATTGATAAGCCGGGTGCAAATCCGGATAACATCCGTCAGGCATTATCACAAATGAACATTCTTGTGGAAGAGTGGGGTGGTAAAGTTCAATGCCAGGAAATTTCTGCTAAAAAGGGATTGAACATCGAAGAGCTTCTTGAAAAAGTATTGCTTGAGGCTGAAATGTTAAGCCTAAAAGCGAACCCGAATAAAAATGCAAGCGGAACTGTTATTGAATCCGAATTAGATAAAGGACGCGGATATGTAAGTACGATCTTAGTTGAAGCAGGAACTTTACATGTGGGAGATATTGTGTTGGCGGGATGTTTCAGCGGTAAAGTAAAAGCATTACATAACGAGCGCGGACAAATCGTTAAAGAAGCGGGTCCGGCAATGCCGGTGTCTCTGCTTGGATTAAGCGGTGCACCACAAGCTGGTGATAAGTTTCACATTATGAATGACGAGCGTGAAGCGCGTGAAATCGCTGCTAAACGTTTACAATTACAACGCGAACAAGGTATTCGAACAAACAAACATATTACATTGGATGAGATCGGTAGACGTTTGGCAATCGGTGATTTCAAGGAATTGAACGTGATCGTTAAAGGTGACGTGGATGGTTCTGTTGAAGCGCTTGCCGATTCATTACAAAAATTATCTACTGAAAAAGTTCAGGTAAAAATCATACATAAATCAGTTGGTGCAATTTCTGAATCCGATGTATTGTTGGCTTCTGCATCCAATGCGATTATTATCGGATTCCAAGTGCGTCCATCTGCGGGTGCTCGCAAGATAGCTGATGTAGAACAAATCGATATCCGCCTATATTCCATCATCTACAAAGCAATTGAAGAGATTCAAGCAGCGATGGAAGGTATGTTGGCTCCGGAATTCCAAGAAAAAGTTGTTTGTAACATCGAGATTCGCGAAGTATTTAACATCACAAAAGTGGGAACCATTGCGGGATGTTTTGTATTGGATGGTAAAGTTAACCGGAATACAAAAGTACGTATCATACGCGATGGAATTGTTGTTCATGATGGTGAATTAGGTTCATTAAAACGCTTCAAAGATGATGTGAAAGAAGTGAATAAAGGATTCGAATGCGGATTGAATATCAAAAACTTCAACGACATTAAAGCCGGAGATATTATTGAAGGCTACGAATTGGTTGAAATAAAAGCGAAATTGTAAAAATCAGTTTGCGTTTAATAAATAAAAAAAAGCTCCGATAATCTTTATCGGAGCTTTTTTTATTCGGTCAAAACGAAGATCTATTTCAACTTAGTAATATTTGTAATTTCAGCTGGCATCCCAACGTTACAACCTGCTGGTTGAGGCATTTTCAACGGATGATAATCAAATGTTATATTTTGACCATCGATATCAATGTCTGTATTTAATTTATCCTTTGGAATAAGTACGATCTCTGCAACATCATCATGCGACATAATAACAATAACTGTCTCGCAACCAGTTGCGCGGTATTTATGAGAAACCTTTCCTGCATTTACTCCTTGTGTATCGGATGATGCAGTTGTGCTTGTTCCCATAGTTGCTGTATTGGTATTGTTTGCCGTTGTTGAGGAAGTTGAGGAAGACGAAGACATTGCAGCCTTCTTTGATTTACAACTGGCAACACTTGCAACTGAAATAGCAACTGTTAAAATAAATAGGATAGATTTCATAATAGTTTATATTGGTTTTTAAGCAAAACACCCGTGCAAATCCCATTCCAAATATAGGAATGACGCTGCACGAGTGTTTTAAAGGATAATTAAATTCCTATTTTACAAATACTTTAACAACTCTTTGGAAAGTTGGATTTCCAACTCTGATCAAATATGTCCCAGTCGCTAAACCGGAAACATTGATTGTTGTTTCAAAAGCATTTCCATTTGGAACTATTTTTTTACCATTGATCTGTTTTCCTGTGATGTCAAATAAGTCAACAACCATTTCATCATTCGAAGGCAATTTAGAAGCAGATAAATTGATCATGCTTTCAGATTGGAATGTATTGAAAGTTGGTTGAAAAGACGCATCAGAAACACCAAGTGGTGTAACAGGTAACTTGAATGAATAAACACGTGTTCTGATTGCAGAACCTGTTGAAGCACCAGTACCTGCTATTGCTGTAGATTCAGCGAAAGACATTGTTCCAGCAGCATCAGTTGCTAAACGTCCTGTATAACGTAAACTTGGAGAAATGTTAGCTGTTGCACCTTGAGAAGGAGAAGCGGTTGTAGAAGCAGAAACACAATATCCTAAAGCGATACTTCCGTTATCGTCCATTGCGATACTCTGCATCCAACGATTTGCACCGTCAGCAGGAGCATATGTTCCTTCTTGGAATAATGACCAAACTAAAGTTGTTTGATTCTGACGCAACTCAACCCACTTAATAGTTCTTCTGCCAGCAGTACCCACTTTTACTCCCCACGTTAACATAGCGGTGTTGTATCCAACCCATTTTCTCCACTGAACTCTGTATTGTAGAATTCCACCGATACCATCTAACTTTTGGGTTGTTCCCGGTTGCCAGATATCATTCCAACTTGAATTGTAAGATGCATCAAATGCAGCAGTTGGAATTGTAATTGTTGTTCCTACAGTTGCTGTTGGAGTTGTTGGTGTCCAATTGACAGTAAAATTAAATATCTTCACAGCATCTGTTAAACCTCCACCCCAAGCATTATCAGTGTATTGCATAACCGGCAACGGTGTTCCTGCTGAAGGAAGTCCACCATCTGCATCGGCAGGCATTGGACAGAAAAACCCAGAAGGCAAGGAAGGACTAAATGTTTTTTCGAATGCTCTTGCTGTTAATCCCAATAACATTTTAGCTCTTTCAAATACCATAACCTTTCCACCGTAATTAGCAGTCATGTAATAACCATCCCACCAAATAGAAAATTTAAGATAATCAGGGAAACTTGCAGCAGTATAAGTATATGTATACCATGTTCCAAGTGGATCAGGAGATGTAGAGATTGCGATATATACTTTGTTACCAGAACCAAATTGGCTCAAGAACCAACGATCCGCGTATTTATCGTACATAACAATCGGATCACCCATATTTGCAACAGCAGGACTCCAAAGATTTCCCATGTTTGCGATCGTAAGTAATGTTGTACCAGTTTTATTATAAATTTTAACAGGAGTTGCATTTACCGATTGAATATAGTGATTCGGTCCAGCTGCACCGGATGGATCTGGAGGACATCCGCCACCATTTTGTCCTGCCCAGTTTGCAATTGGAGGCATAGGCGTGCGTGTTCCTGCTGTTTTTTGAACAGAAGATGGATCTGTTCCATATGCTGCACCGTCTTTTTCTTCAGTAAATAGGTTCGTTTGAGCCTTTCTTTTTTCACGATCTCTTGAATGTTCTTTTTCAGAATCCAAAATCATGTTTTCTTCCGAACTAACAGTTCCGATTTCAGTTAACGGTCTTGAAATGTTTACACTTTCCAGTTTTATCATTTCTACCTTATCATCACCTGCTACATTTTGAGCACATACAGCACTCACAACAAACAAGCTAGATATAATTAATGTAGCTTTTTTCATGGGGTTAATTTTTTACTTTACGTTTAGAGAAATTAATATTTCGCTAAGGTAACACAGCAAAAATTAATTTCCAAATAAAAAAGGTAATGAATATTAGAAGTCGGTGAACTAAAATAAAGGACAGGAACTTGATTTATTTGACAATAAGTAGCTTTGGCATTTCAATTTCATCCTGAACTAAAAAAGAAGAAGGGAATTCCAATTGAATTTCTTTTAGTGCCTTGTAAGCATCCAGTTTGGATCGAAAATCTCCAACACGGATATTAAAGTTGGGCTGATCATATTTTTCATAAGCAGCAACATCGGGAAATTTAGAAATAAATCTTGCTTTAATATCTTTTGCTTTGTTTTTATCAGAACCGAAATGAATTTTTATTCGATACCCTTTTATTGGTGCTTTTGAATTTATTTCAATGTGCTTATCCACCAACTCTTTGACCTTATATTCCTGGACAACTTCAACCTTTCCGGTATCAATAACTGCTTTTTGCGCCATAATAAAAACATTAAAAGCGAATAGGAAAGAAAGCAAACAAATTGTTTTATAAATATTCATAACACAAAGGTAATTTTTAATTCTTTTCAATCTAAAATCATACCCGAATTTATATTTTAAAATCAAGAAATGAAGTTTCGACAAAACTGAAAATGCAAATGATTAATTTAACCTTTTAAAAGATAAAATCGTTTTCATGAGATGAAGCTTTTAACCCCCTTATTTAGAATGAATATAAACTATGCGTTTTTTATAAAATTTTAACGTTTTTTGAATCGCCAATTAATGTTTCTTATAATTTTGTCGCTCAAGTAATAGTACGCTCTCTAATAGTAGCGGTTTTCAACGGAGTTAAATAGTTAAAAATCAATATGGATACAATTTACAAGCAGCCAAAAAAACACTTTTTGGCAATTTTTTCCCTCCTATTTTTATCATTCTTTCTAAGTATTAACCTTGTTTCCGCTCAAGATGGCGAAAAAATATTCAAGCAAAACTGTGCTGTTTGTCACAGCATGGGCTCGAATAAAGTAACCGGACCGGGATTAAAAGGCTTGATGGCTCGTGTCCCAGGAGAAGAATGGTTGTTGAAATGGATAAAAAACAACGATGCGTTAATAAAAAGTGGTGATGCTTATGCAGTTAAAATTAGTGCATTTGATGCATCTGCTATGACAACATTCACAAATTTAAGTGATGACGAAATTAAATCTGTAATCACTTACATAAAAGACTACAAAGAACCAGTTGCTGCTACACCGACAGGTACAACAGGCGGTGGCGCTGTTGCTGAAGAGAAAGGTGTTAATCCGTTAACTTTGTTAATTGGCGTTATTGCTTTCTTAATTATTATTGTTGGTGTATTAAGAGGTGTTCGTCACTCTTTGAAAAATTTACAAAACGAAAAATTAGGTATACCTGAAGAAGAAAGTGTTGGACCATGGTCTGAATTTAAAATTTGGGTTTCTACACATAAACGCACTACTGCAGTTGCAATTCTATTTATTGTTGGCGGACTTCTTTCCGCAGGCTGGTATTCATTAAAAGATATTGGTATTTATGCCGATCCTGCTCAACACAGAGAATACCAACCGGAACAACCTATTGCTTTCTCACATAAAATTCACGCTGGCGACAATGCTATCAATTGTCAATATTGTCACTCGGGTGTTGAAAGAAGTAAAACTGCGGGTATTCCAACAGTAAATGTTTGTATGAACTGTCACAAAGGAATATCTAAAGGTAAATTACCCGGAGGAACAGAAGAAATCGCTAAAATATACGATGCAGCTGGATGGGATCCCGAAAAAGGGGAATACAACAAACCTTCAAAACCTATTCAGTGGGTAAAAGTGCATAACCTTCAAGACTTTGTTTTCTTTAGTCACCAACAACATGTTAAAGTTGGAAAACAAGAATGTGTTACTTGTCATGGTGATTTAAAAGAAATGACTACTGCTAAACAAGTACAACCTTTATCAATGGCATGGTGTATTGATTGCCACAGAAAGACGGAAGTACCGGGTATGAAAGACAACCCATACTATGAAAGCCTTCACAAGAAATTAGCTGAAAAATTCAAGAATCTTCCAAGAGATCAACGCAAATATACTGTTGATAAAATGGGTGGTATTGAGTGCGGTAAGTGTCACTACTAATACTAATAAATTAGATAGTACAATTAAGATATTAGAATTTAAGATTTAGAATTTATATACGATATGGCAACAAAAAAATACTGGAAAGGTCTGGAAGAATTAAACAGCAGCCCTGAATTTGTTCAAAATGCTCAGAGTGAATTTGCAGAACAGATCCCTGTAGAAAAGTTCTTAGGTGACAGTAATCTTACTGAAAACAACGGAACTAACAGAAGAGATTTCTTGAAATTTTTAGGATTCAGTGTTACAGCTGCATCACTTGCTGCTTGTGAAACTCCTGTAAATAAAGCAATACCATACGTTGTTAAACCGGAAGAAATTACTCCAGGTGTTGCAAACTGGTATGCTTCTACATTTTATGATGGATACGATTATGCATCTATCATAGTAAAAACACGTGAAGGTCGCCCTATTAAAATTGAAGGAAATGAATTGTCAAAAGTAACTATGGGCGGAACAAGTGCCCGTGTTCAGGCATCTATCCTTTCATTATATGATTCATCCCGCTTAACCGGACCTGTTTCTAAATCAGGTGAATCATGGAACCCGGCAACTTGGTCAAACATCGACAAAGAAATTGGCGGAAAATTAGCAACAGCAAAAGGAAGTATTTATATTTTATCTTCAACGATCATCAGTCCTTCAACTAAGGCTATAATTGCTGATTTTGCTGCAAAATATCCAAACACAAAACACGTAACTTATGATGCGGTATCTTATTCAGGTATGGCAAAAGCGAATGCTCAAACATTCGGACAGGAAGTTATTCCTTCTTATCACTTTAACCATGCTGAAGTAATTGTTGGTATTGGTGCAGATTTTCTTGCTAACTGGCTATCTCCTATTGAATATGCAAATCAGTATTCAAAGACGCGTAAAGTTGGTAAGGACAAAAATAAAATGTCGAAACACATTCAGTTCGAATCAAACCTTTCTTTAACAGGTGCGAATGCTGATGAACGTGTTCCGGTAAAAGTTTCTGAACAAGGAAAAGTAGCTGTTAATTTATACAATGCAGTTGCAAAAATTGTTGGCGGATCAGCACTTCCTTCTTCCGCTTTGTCTTGTGATGTAGCAATTGCAAAAGCAGCGAAAGAATTAGCAGATAACAAAGGTAAATCAGTTGTTGTTTGTGGTTCAAACGACATGAATGTTCAAATGGTTGTGAATGGCATTAACCAAATGCTTGACAACTACGGAAAAACAATTGATATCGAAAATCCTTCATATACCCACCAAGGTGACGATGCAGCATTTGCCGCAATGGTTACAGAAATGGCATCAGGTACTGTTGGAGCAATTATCACTTACAATACAAATCCGGTTTACACCGCTCCAGCAGCATTAAAATTTGCTGAAGCCTTCAACAAGGTGGCATTACGCATTTCTTTTGCTGACAGAGCAGATGAAACGGCTTCTATGGCAACCTATATTTGTCCGGATCACAATTACCTGGAATCTTGGAACGATTTTAATCCAAAGAAAGCACACTATAGTTTATCACAACCTACAATCACACCTTTATTTGCTGAACAAAATTCCGGAACCCGTCAGGCACAGGAAACATTAATGGTTTGGGCAGGAAATACTTCAGACTACCATTCATATTTACAAAAAATTTGGGCAGAACGTGTATTCCCTATGCAAGGAAAATACATGAGCTTCACCGAATTCTGGAATAACTCTTTGCATGATGGCGCTATTGAAGTAGGAAAAGGCGGAGAAGTTGCTGAATTGGCTGTCGTGTCTGATAGCACTAAAGTAATTGCTCCTGTTGCAATTGTTGTTGAAAAGAAAGAAGAAGTAAAAGTTGGAGAAGTAAAAGCAGTTGCGAAAGTTGATTTAAGCGAAGCTGCTAGTAAAATAAATGCTGTAAAAGGCGGAGAACTTGAATTGGCGCTTTATGAAAAAGTGGCAATTGGTAATGGTAATCAAGGAAACAATCCTTGGTTGCAAGAATTACCTGATCCTATCTCTAAAATTACTTGGGACAATTACGTTACGATGTCTCCTGAGGACATGAAAGAGAAGAGCTACAAATTAATGGAGCGTCAGGACAGAGAATCTACAGTTGTAAATGTTACCGTAAATGGTTTAACAATAAAATTACCTGTTGTTCCTCAACCAGGACAAGCACGTGGAACCGTAGGAATTGCTGTTGGATATGGTCGCGATAAAGCTGGGAAATTGGCTGAACGTACAGGAACTGTTGTTGGTCAGAACGCATATCCATTTGTACAACTTGTAAACGGAACAATGGCATATGCTGCTTTAAGTGTATCTATTGAGAATGCAAATGAAATAACAGAATTGGCCGGAACACAAACTCATCACACAATGATGGGTCGTGAGATCGTTAAAGAAACTGTTTTATCTGAATATCAAAAAAATCCAAAGGCTGGTAATAAAGATGAAATGTTGGTTACACATTCAGGTGTTGTTAAAGCGGCTGACGTGGATCTTTGGAATGAGCATGAGCGCTTAGGACACAAGTGGGGAATGACCATCGACTTAAACTCTTGTATCGGTTGTGGTTCATGTGTTGTAAGTTGTACTGTTGAAAATAACGTTGCTGTAGTTGGTAAAGATCAGGTTATGAAAACACGCGAAATGCACTGGTTGCGTATCGATCGTTACTATAGCAGCGACATGAATAAGGAAGTTGCAGCAGCTGAAGGTGTTGGCGCAATTGACATGTATTTAGATATGGAAAATCCAACAACGGTAAATCCGAAAGTTGTTTTTCAACCAATCATGTGTCAGCATTGTAATCACGCACCTTGTGAAACAGTTTGTCCGGTATTGGCAACAAACCACAGTTCTGACGGATTAAATGCGATGGCTTATAACCGTTGTGTTGGTACTCGTTACTGCGCAAACAACTGTCCGTTTAAAGTAAGACGTTTCAACTGGTTTAATTATAACGAGAATAGTGACTATACATTCAATCCTACTCAGGATGACTTAGGTCGTATGGTATTGAATCCGGATGTTGTTGTTCGTTCACGTGGGGTAATGGAAAAATGCTCTATGTGTGTTCAACGTATTCAAGGAGGAAAATTAGAAGCGAAAAAAGCGGAACGCAAATTAGCGGATAGCGATATTAAAACAGCTTGTCAGCAATCTTGTCCTACGAATGCAATTTGGTTCGGAGATTTAAATGACGAAACAAGTGCGATCGCTGTATTAAGAAAAGAAGACGAGCGTAACTATTTCATCCTTGAAGAAATCGGTATCAAACCTACTGTTTCCTACTTAACAAAAGTGAGAAATGCTGAAGAGTCTATTGAAGAAGGAAGACACAGCGGTGAAGGTAAATCGGAAGGAACGAAATCAGAAAAAGAACACGCGTAACAAAAAGTAAGAATCTATAACTTAGAATAAATAATTTATAATTTTTTTAGATAATATGCAGCACGAATCAGAAATTAGAGAACCCTTAATTCTTGGGAATAAATCGTATCATCAAATCACCGAAGATATTGTTAAACCAATTGAAGGCAAGGCTAATAAGTATTGGTACATTCTACTTACTGTATCTATTATTTGCTTTATGTGGGGTATCGGATGTTTAGCTTACACTATTGGAACGGGAATCGGAGTTTGGGGTTCAAACAATGGTGTTGACTGGGCTTGGGATATTACCAATTTCGTATGGTGGATCGGTATCGGTCACGCGGGTACGTTAATTTCTGCCGTATTATTATTGTTCCGTCAGAAATGGCGTATGGCAATTAACCGTTCTGCGGAAGCAATGACGATTTTTGCCGTAATGTGTGCTGCTATTTTCGTATTGCTGCATACAGGTCGTCCTTGGTTAGACTATTGGTTGTTTCCATTGCCGAATCAATTTGGTTCTTTGTGGGTGAATTTTAACTCTCCTTTATTGTGGGACGTATTTGCCGTATCAACTTACTTCTCTATTTCGTTAGTATTCTGGTATACAGGTTTAGTTCCCGATTTCGCTATGATCCGCGATAGAGCGATCAAGCCTTGGGCAAAGAAATTTTATGGAATATTAAGTTTTGGATGGGGCGGAAGTGCTCGTCACTGGAGTCGTTTTGAAGAAGTTTCATTAGTTCTTGCCGGTTTATCTACACCACTTGTGTTCTCGGTTCACTCAATTGTATCCATGGACTTTGCAACATCGGTAGTACCGGGTTGGCATACAACAATCTTCCCTCCTTATTTCGTTGCAGGAGCCGTATTTTCCGGATTCGCAATGGTATTAACCTTATTGTTGATCGTACGTAAGATCTATAGCTTAGAAAACTATATAACTATTAAACACATTGAATATATGAACATCGTAATTATTGTTACGGGTTCAATTGTAGGTGTTGCCTATTTAACTGAATTATTTATTTCTTGGTATTCGGGAGTTGAATACGAACAATATGCATTCCTGAATCGCGCTACAGGTCCATACTGGTGGGCATATGCAGCCATGATGACGTGTAACGTTATTTCACCACAACTTTTCTGGTTCAAAAAATTACGCACGAACTTAATGTTCACATTCGTAATGTCGATCATTGTAAATATTGGTATGTGGTTCGAGCGTTTTGTAATTATCGTTCCTACCTTATGTCGTACATTCATTCCTTCAACCTGGACAATGTATCACCCGACATTTATTGATATTGGAATCTTTACAGGAACAATCGGAATGTTCTTTACATTCTTCTTGTTGTTTTCTAGATATTTCCCGGTAATTGCTCAAGCGGAATTAAAATCAATCTTGAAATCATCAGGACAAGAATTTAAAACTAAAGCAGCTGCACATCACCATTAGAATACTAAATCCTGAACATTGAGAATTGTGTTTCAGGAATTAAATAGAATTTAGTTTATAGATATTAGAATTAAAAATAACGAGATATGAGTACAGTCGCAATACACGCAATTTATGATGATGAAGAGCCATTATTGGCTACGGCACACGAACTACGTTCACAAGGAATAAGAGTGAAAGATGTTTTTTCACCATTCCCGATCCATGGATTAGATGCTGCAATTGGTGTTCCAAGAACTTGGATTGCAATAACGGCATTCATTTACGGGTTAACAGGTGCATCATTAGCTACATTAATGATGTGGTATATGATGATCAGCGATTGGCCTACTGATATTGGTGGAAAACCAAGTATGGCTTATTTCATGAACGTTCCTGCATTTATTCCTATCACATTTGAATCAACAGTATTGTGTGCAGGTCATGGAATGGTTATTACTTATTATTTACGTTGCTGGATGTTACCGGGTGTAAAAGCAAAAAACCCTGATCCTAGAACAACAGATGATAAATTTTTAATGATAGTTGAAACAAAAGAAGAAAACAAATCGAAGATTGAGTCACTTTTGAAAAATGGTGGAGCAACTGAAATTTCATTTAAATAAGTTATCAAAATAACAGAATACTATACAACGATGAACAAAAAGGTAACACAAATTATTTCTTTAATGGCGGTGTTTGGCTGTATAACAATAGCTACCACATCCTGCGGAAAAAAAGACCCGAACAGTCCTGGAGTTGAATTTATGCCGGACATGTACCGCTCACCATCATTGGAAACAAATATGGCTTACGTTTCTATTCAAAACGGAAAAGAAACAGGAGATACATTACAAGCAAACAGAATGCCTGTGAAAGGAACAATTCCAAGAGGATTCATGCCTTATCCATATGCAAACGATACAGCAGGATATGCTAACGCAGGTCGTTATTTGCACAATCCATTTCAAAAAAATGATGCAAATCTAGCTGAAGGTGAAGCATTATATGGAAAATTTTGTGTTCACTGTCATGGTGCAGGTGGAGAAGCAGATGGTTTAGTTGCTGCAAAATTATCAGGTCCGCCTCCATCTTACAAAGGACCGGCATTGATGGCTTTGACTGAAGGAAAAATGTTCCACTCCATTTATTTTGGAAAAGGAATTATGGGCTCTCACGCTTCACTGATTAACAAAGCTGAAATTTGGAAAGTAATTTTATACATTCAAAAATTACAATATCCGAACGGAAAAGAAGTAGCTGCTCCGGTTGCTGATTCTGCAGCTGTTGCGGGAGTAAAAGTGGAAGTAAAAAAATAATATTAAACTGATTTTTGAGAATAAAAGATAAATGCAAACAGATATGAATAATAACTATACGTTTACGAATAAAACCAGAAACATCACTTTTGGTTTAATGGCTATAGGCTTAGTTACCATCATTGCCGGTTTCTTAACCGATCACGCTCCTGAAGGTGTAAGCCACGAAGAATATCACCAAACTCGTATCTGGGCGAATTTACTTGTTAACGGATGGTTCTTTTTAGGAATTGGCTTACTTGCTACTTTCTTTATGGCTCTCCAATATGTAGCTGAAGTTGCATGGTCTGTTGCAGTAAAAAGAGTATATGAAGCAGTATCTTCATACTTACCAATTGGTGCTTTGATCATGGTATTAATATTAGTTGCAGGTCAATTGCACCTTCATCATTTATACCACTGGATGGATGCTGATCTTTACAAAGAATTTTTAGAAGATGGAGTTACCCCAAATCCAAAATTTGATGAAGTATTAAAAGGGAAAGAAGGTTATTTTGTGCCTTGGTTCTTTTGGTTAAGAACAAGTCTGTATGTAATTGTTTGGTGTTGGTTCCAAAGAGGATTTATTAAGAACTCTATCGAGCAGGATTTACAAGGAGGAACAAAAATCCACTATAAAACAATGGGTAAAGCAGCATCTTTCTTAGTATTCTTTGCTGTTACTTCTTCAACTGCCGCTTGGGATTGGATGATGTCTTTAGATCCACATTGGTTCAGTACAATGTACGGATGGTATGCGTTTTCTGGAATGTGGATCTCCGCAATGATCACCATTATTCTTTTTGTTCTTTATTTAAAACGCAAAGGTTATTTACCACAGGTTAACGATAGTCATATTCACGATCTTGGAAAATGGGTATTTGCAGTAAGTTTCTTATGGAGCTACCTTTGGTTTTGTCAATTCATGCTAATCTGGTACACTAACATTCCTGAAGAGATCATTTACTTCCAGGATCGTTTACACAACTTTGGTTATATGGGTTTAATGTGGACCGTATTTGCAATGAACTTTGTATTTCCAATGATCTTATTAATGAGCCGCGATGCAAAACGTAACTATGTATTTTTAGTAATTGTGGGATGTATCATTTTTATTGGCCATTGGTTAGACGTATATATGATGGTTATGCCGGCTACAGTTAAGGGAAATCATCATTTAGGATGGATGGAGCTTGGAACAGCTTTAGGCTTTTTAGGATTAATGTTATTTATCGTTCACAGAGCATTATCGAAAAGATCATTAATGGTTGAAAAACACCCGTATCTAGACGAAAGTATTCACCACCATTACTAATTATCGAAGAATAACACAAAAGCGAAACACAATAACGAATTAACAATTCTAACACTATGATAAA
>JBILYL010000254.1:0-4493 GCA_044377775.1 Bacteroidia bacterium | reverse complement strand
TAACTGACCCCGCTCATAGGCCTTGATAATACTGACTAAACTTCTCTTATTTTACTTCGTCTAAGTTCTGATATTTATAACATAAATACTTCTCTCATACAAAAAACTACTTTCCTGAAATTTGTTGGTCTGTTTGCAATTGTATTATTTTTTACAAAAAACAGTTTTGCAATTCTTACACCAATGGTTGATTCCATCACTATGAGCATTAAAAAAAATTACTCCGGCAAATATCTTTCTTTTATTACTTTCATGTGATGTGTGGCGTGTCCAGCGATCATATAAAGTAGTGCACGCACAGAAACATCTAATCCGTTTGCAACACCAACCTGACTAAGCGCTTCATCATCCCATGTTTTAAATAGCGCTAGATTTGCTTCACGCACAATTGCAAATTCGTGACCCAGACTGTATAATGTCTGATTTTTAAAATTTGCATTAGCCACGTAAAGATTTTCATCATAACCGGGCAATGGTGTTTTATCTTTTCGTGCGAAACGCATAGCACGGTATCCCAATACTCTTTCGGTATCTATAATATGTCCGATAATTTCTTTAATAGTCCACTTTTCTTCCGCATAAGCATGATCTTCTTTATCTTCAGGGATCTCCGAAATAAGCGCCTGAATATCGATCACCTGATCACGAAGTTCTTTAATGATATTATCGGTTTTTACACCATCCACATAATTCTTATAGAAAGAAGGATATTCATTTTCAAGGGGACGCTTCATAATTTAAAGTTTGTCTAATTCTGATTTTACAAAGTCAGCTAATTCTTTCACATAAGCAGGGGAGAAATTAAATTCAATGCCTGCAGTTTTATAAATTTCAGGAATCGATTTTGTGTATCCTAAACGTAATGCTGCTTCGTACTCTTTCAATGCTTTTGCAGGATCTTTTTTGTAGTTGCGCCAAACAGCTATAGCGCCTAACTGAGCCATTCCGTATTCAATATAATAAAATGGAACTTCAAATATATGAAGCTGACCTTGCCAGCCACGGGCTCTTACATCATCCAATCCGGAAAAATCAATTTCTTTACTTGTAAACTGATCGATCACTGTTCTCCACTGTATCATCCGTTCTTCAACAGTATGTGCAGGATTTTCATAGATCCAGTGTTGAAATTTATCAACTGCTGCAATCCACAATAATGTTTTCAATGATTTATCAAGCTGTTCTTTTTTTGCACGTTTTAATTCATCTGCATTGGTAAAGAAAACATTCCAGTGTTCCATTGAGATCAATTCCATCGACATAGAAGCCAACTCTGCAACTTCAGACGGAGCGCTTTTAAAATCGGTGATCAGCAGATCGCGTGTTACAAAGGAATGAATGGCATGTCCGCCTTCATGAACCATTGTCACCAAATCGCGGTGCGTACCAACCGAATTCATAAATATAAAAGGAACACCAATTTCGTATAAAGGATAATTGTAACCTCCGGGAGCTTTTCCGATTCTCGAATCTAGATCAAGGTAAGCCATCTCTTTCATGATCTCCAGATAATTTCCGAAATCGGGCTGAATGAGATTAAAACATTCGATCGACTTATCGATCAATTCGGCAGCACTTGAAAAGGGCTTCAATGCAGGCTTCCCCTCCACATCCACCTCAGTATCCCAAGGCTTCAGAGCATCAAGTTTCATTGTTTTTTTTCGTTCACGGTCAGCATTTTCTGCTAAAGGCAGAATTGCTTTTGAGATGGAATCATGAAAATCGAAACAATCCTGAACGGTATAATCGAATCTGCCAAGTTCAGCAAATTTATAATCGCGGTAATTTTTAAATCCAGCGTTGACAGCAACCTGGTGGCGCAAGCTGATCAATTCAGAATATAGCTCATTCAACGCATCTGTATCTTCACCTTTTCTTTTTTGAATTTTCAGATATACCTCTTCACGGATCTTTCTGTTGACATCCTTCATCAAGCTAGAAGCCATCTGCAGTGTAATATCTTTACCTTCCCACAAAACGGTCATTGCTCCTGAAATAGCACCATACTTTTGGGATTCGATTCCGATCCTTGTTTGCAAAGGAATATTTTCTTCACGGTACAACTCCAACGCTTTTTTTACACCTCTGATATAAATGCGATAGGTGTCAGCATCCAATTCATTCAGAAAAGGTGATTCAACCAACTTAATATTCAGCTCGTTGCTATAAGGAGAAATATGGGGATCAATTTCAGAAACAAAAAAATTGTAATCATCTGTCAGCACCTGATTGGTGGTATCGCAGGTCATTTTAATATAGCGCCAGGCAAAATCTTCACTCAGTGCCGCTTCCAGCTCACTTCTATCGAGCAGCCATTTTTCAAGTTGTTTAACGGAAGATAGTTCTCTTTCTTTTAAATCGATAAAAAAAGGCTCTACCCTTTTCCATGAATCAATAATAAGATCCTGAGAAAGAAAATGACGGATAGGTTTTTTTGGGACAGCAACCTGCTTAGTCTTCATTAAAAATAAAATATAAAATAAAACGCATTACCTGAAAGGGCAGAGAAGGCAAATAAATTCAGAAAATGGTTGAAAGAAAAATCCGGTGCTTATGCAACTCCGGATTTTCTAACACCTTGTACTTTTACTTTAGAGCTAGCTGTTTTCACAGCTTTTGCACCTGTATCTTTTTTTACTTTAGTAGCTCCTTTTGCATCAGCAGCTGGCGCTTTTATTTTTGGTTTGTCAGCAGCTTCAACTTCTGCTTTTTTCTCAAGTAAACCATCTTTTTGCAAAGAGTTGAACCAGTTCAATACTTTTTTGATATCGGAAACATAAACTCTTTCTTCATCATACTCAGCAAATACAGTTTTGAAATATTTTTTCAAGTCTGCATCGGGTGATTTATGATCGATACATGCTCCGCCTTTTTCTTTGTCATAAATCTTCTGGAACACTTCTTTCAAAGGCACATCATCATTTATTGAATAGATACTTACATCTTCCAACGCGCTGATCTTATGAGTTGAGAAAGCCTGTACTCTTTTTTTGTCGATTAATGATTCTACAATTAATCCGTTTTTTGTTTGAGCGATCACTTTATAAAGTCCGCTCATTCCTGCAATTGAAATAATTCCGCTTAAATCCATAGTTCTTTTAAATATTGAGGCACAAATGTAAATAAAATATTGTTCCCTGAATTATTTGTTCACGATCAATTTTTGTACAACCTTTTTGTTCCCTACTGTTAACTGATAATAATACAAACCGCTACTCAAAGAAGATGTTTCATATACAAAGCGGTGTGCTCCTGCCTGAAGCTGTTCTGAAGCAATTACGCTTATTTCTTCACCCAGCATATTAAACACTCTCAGGTCAACTGCTGCTGATTGAGCAATTGTAAGATCCACAAATGATTGCCCGTTTGTAGGATTAGGATAAACACGCATTGAATTTTCGTTGTCAACAGAAACAGAAGTAATATCTGTAGTAACACCTAAACCGTCATACATCACCTGTGCATTACCTGCACTTGTTTGCAGATCAGTAAGATCATCACCTGCTAAAAGTGCGAATGCCACTTTAATAGAATCTCCGGCAGCAATTGTGTACGGTCCGGTACTTACAATATCACATACATCGGCACCCGTTCCGGCAACACCTGCATTTGCTCTGTTTGTAGTCATTGTCAGATATTTTTCAGCACCACTGTATCCATTGCTCAGATCAGCACCACCTGCTCCACCGGCAAGATTATCTACTGCATAATGAACAACAGGAGCGGTACTTGTAAGCAACTTGATACCTGCATATTTTCCAGCTGCACCGGTATAATAAACATATCCCATTTTATTTGCCGCATCAAATGCTGCACGGTTTTCACCGAATGTTGCTGCATCAATGTCCCAATCGGCAAATATTCCAGCGTAAATACTCGATAAACTGGATGTGCTTGTGTTGGAGATCGTATATTGAACGATCACATATTTTCTATTTCCTAAAGTACTCCATGCAAAAGCTTTATGGTGAACAGTAACCGGCAACGGTGATGTCGCCATATTATCTTTAAATGTTCCATCAACATCAAATTCAGAAAAAACAGCCGGAATAACCGGATGAGCAGAAACTACCGATTGAAAATCAGCAGCAGGTGTTGAAAAAGCACGAACGCAATCAGAAACTTTTCCGGTATCTCTACCGATCATCAGACCTGCTTCATACAATAACGATCCTGCTCCTAAATAATTAAAGCCCAATCCACCGGTTTGACCGTTCTGGCTATATCCTAATCTTCCATTACTTCCGATAGATGTAGCCACATCATTGATCGTGATGTTTACATAATCCACATTCACTGTAACATAAAAGAATTCAGCTGCAGTATAAGATGTAGCCGGATCAGAATATGTTACTTTAAAAAGTATGTTTGAATTCAAAGGTGCTGTTGCCAGGATTTTTACCTTATATGGATCTGCATTATTATTTGCAACACCTAATGTTGCAATTGCACCCAATGTTGTACTTCCGTCAACAATAGTTACAAATGGAGAA
>JBILYL010000253.1:0-4511 GCA_044377775.1 Bacteroidia bacterium | reverse complement strand
CTTTTTTGCCCTGTACTGATCTTGCAATAATACGTTCCGGCAGGAAGATCATTTGCATTAATAGTGTGACGATAGATCCCGGCTTTCAAAGCTTCTGTATCCGATTCGCTGATTAATTGCCCCATTAAATTATACAAGCAGATGTTCAGCTGAGCATCTTCTTTAAACCAGATCTCCAGCGTGGAAGAAGAAGAAAAAGGATTTGGAAAACAGTTGGCTAATAAACCTGTCTGCTCTGGATTTTCTTTCCAGGCAATACTTAAAGGAGAGTAATAACCAAAATGAAGAATCAATCCATTGTCATCCCAGTTAGATTGTATAACAGATATCAGGTTACCGGATTCGTCCTGAGCTTTTATAAAACTTAAACTCTGACCATCATCAACTATAAAACTGATCATGTTGTTCAAAGGCAATTGATACGAAGGAATGGTGATCGTTAAGGTATCATTTGAAAGCATGCTGGTAAATTCGATGCTGTCTCTTCCTCTCCAATAGTCTGCAAATGTTTCCAGATCTGTGGTAAATATATCTGAAGGCAGCTGATCTATCAAATCTTGTTGCGCCCATAATTTATAGATCCTGTTGGGGTGGATCAATAAAACATTCGGAGCATAATTTGCTCTGTTACGATTAATAACATCCAGCCAGATAGCTTGTTTTGCCGGGTAGTTTGTTGCTGATATCGGATCAGCTGAAAAAACATCAGATATCGTCATTGGCAGTTCCCACACATTTGTGAGTGCTCCCGCAGAGTTTCTGTCTTTGTGATTACGATAGGGAAAATTCGTTAAAACATCTCCGGAGGAATAGGTCGAATTGTATTCGTATCCGACAGAATCTAAAGCGTTGACCAATTTTTTGTTGTAGCGTAAATATCCAGCACGGAATGTTCGGATGTTGACTCCCAGATCGTTTTGCAATACATTTTTTGAAACTTCTGTTTCACCAAGTACGGTGGCACCAACGGTAGAATATCCTGCTCCGCCATTATAAGGCAGATAGGATGTTGTTGTATTTCCCAAAATGCCAACCGGAACAATACTGTCGATATCGAAATCAGTAAAATGTCCGACAGAATGACTCGCAAGTTTATGACCTTTTGTGAGTAAGGTTTGCACCTGAGGAATACTTGATGGATTATAAAAATCGCTCAGCGCACCATCATTCAGGTAATGCGTAGTGATAAGATAGGTGGCTGAAAGTCCGATCGAATTTTCGTAGTCGGAATAATAACTCATCGTATCGAATGCGGTTGTAGCATCAACATCGTGTGTGATCATTAAAGTAGATTTACTTTCAAACGGACTCGTATGCAGCCATACCGATTTCGGAGTATGTTTTGTGTAGATCCCTTTCAGAAACAAGATTAAAGCATCGGTGGTAGGTTCAAAGCCATTTGAATAGATCCGTTGTGCTTCAAAATCTTTGTTGATCTGATTCAATAAAACCAAATTTTTAAATGAAAATCCGAGCGCATACGAAATTCCAGCTCCGTAATTATTTCTCGTGATGGAAGAAGAGTTATCATCGTAATGCGCCATTTCTATCCCTGTGCCAAGGGCATAATCTCTCACATTGATGACTGTTGAATAGCTGAGTCTCCCTAAGCTGATTGTTTGTTCCATCGTGTCGTTCAGCCACCTCATGGATTGGTCGGCTAAGGACATGTTAAAGATCACGCGGTGGTGAGAGGAGGATGAATTAGCAGCGGAAATTCCGAACATCGCAAAAAATGCCGAATCGCGGACACCTGCTGAAATAATGATACCACCTTTGTTTACAAAGCTGTATAAAGAATCATATTCGGGTGTGGAAAAAGTAGAATAAAGTAATTTGGAAGAAGGGATCACGATACCGTATTTAATGGCGGTGTTCACATTTGTTGTAACAATATATGGAAGTCCGGCAACCTTTAAAATGTGTTTCGCTGAATAAAGTTCAGCATCGTTTGTTTCTGAATTTCTTGCTGTCAGGTCAAGAATAGCGATGGTGCGTTTTTTAACAGAGATGCTATCAATTGAAAATCCGTATAAAAACTGAAACAGAAAAAGGAATAAGAGAAAACTTCTTTTCATTATAAATTAAATTTATCATAAAGATAATAAAGTAATTAACTCCTTTTCGATTTTTATAATCGGGAATGTACACTATTAAAAAAATTCTTTTTTTCAATGTGATTTTAAAATTACATTTGAGTTAAAATCAGCAACATGTTCAGACAAATTATATCAGGCATTTTATTTTTAATGATCGGCAATGGAATAACTGCTCAAACGGTAACAGAATTGAATAAAGACGGAGAACTTTCCTTACGAGGATTGAGCGTAGTCGATGATAATGTGGTTTGGGTAAGTGGAAGCAAGGGCACTGTTGGAAGATCGACTGATGGAGGGAAGATATGGAAATGGATGGAAGTAAAAGGATATAAAAAGTCTGAATTCAGAGACATTGAAGCCTTCAGTGAAAATACAGCCATTGTGCTTTCTGTAGGGGAACCTGCTTATATTTTAAAAACAACCAACGGAGGTAAAAGCTGGAAAAAGGTGTATGAGAATAAAGCAGCAGGAATGTTCTTGGATGCGATGGAATTTTCAGATCCTCAAACAGGTTACGTTGTAGGAGATCCTATAGACAGAAGATTTTTTATTGCCAAAACAACAGATGGCGGTAACAGTTGGCAAGCGATGGATCCTGCGCTATGTGCAAAAGCGGATAGTGCGGAAGCCTGTTTTGCGAGCAGTGGAACAAACATACGGATGATTACGAAAGAGCAGTTTGCATATGTTTCGGGTGGATCAGTTTCCAATCTGATCATCGGATCCGACAAAATAAGATTGCCGGTGATACAAGGTAAAAATTCTACCGGTGCAAATTCGTTTGCTGTCAAAGACTCAACCACATTCATTGTTGTCGGGGGCGATTTTACGGATCTTCCGGCTATGCCGAATTGTGTGTTCACAGTTAATAGCGGTAAAACATGGAATTTACCGATCAGATCTCCATCCGGATATAAGAGTTGTGTTGAATATATTTCAGGAAATACATGGATCAGCTGCGGACTTTCAGGCATTGATATTTCCATTGATAACGGTTTGAACTGGAAGCAGATCAGCAAAGAATCCTATCATGCTTGCCGTAAAGCGAAGAATGGTAGATCTGTTTACTTTTCCGGGAACAAAAGCCGTATCGGGAAATTAAACCTGGAATAGTCTTTTTTCCTTACTTCTGTATCTTAAAGAATGAACTTTCCATTTGATCCTGCTTATTGGTCTACATTCATTTTGTACTGGTCGAAAAAGGTTTTTTTTTACCTCAGAAAAACAGTATATTTACAATCCAAATTAAGAAAAATACTTTTTTATATAATAAAACAATTCTCTAAACTGTATGAAAAAATTAGTACTCTCCAGTTCACTTTTTTTATTTGCTGCTTCATTAGTTGCGCAGCAAAATTTAAGTCCGGAAATGCTTATCCAAATGGGTAAGCTGAATGCTTCCGGATTAACAAAAGATGGTAAATCAGTTGTTTATAGTGTTCGTACCTATAACATTGCTGATAATAAAAAAACAACAAAAGTATATATTCAACCGGTTGCAGGTGGTGCAGCAGTTGAAGATGCAAAAGCGAATGATCTTATTGCAAACAATCGAGTTTCTCCGGATGGGAAAATGAGCATCTCAGCAATGGATGTACCCGTTGTAAAGATCTTTGGTAAAGATGTGTATTCGGATCTTCCGAAATCGGATGTGATGATCTATGATGATTTGAATTACCGTCACTGGGATTCATGGGAAGACGGATCATTCAGTCACGTTTTTATCAATAATGTAAATGGAACAAAAGCTTCGGATAGCATTGATATCATGTTGAACGAACCGCATGATTGTCCGCAGAAACCTTCCGGTGGTGATGAAGATTTTATCTGGAGTCCGGATGGCAAACAAGTCATCTATGTGACAAAGAAAAAATACGGAAAGGCTTATGCAATAAGTACGAATACCGATATCTATTCATACGATCTTGCTACAAAACAAACGAAGAACATGTCGGAAGGCATGATGGGATACGATGTGAATCCTGCTTTTTCAGCTTCCGGAAAATTAGCTTGGTTGAGCATGAGAAGAGACGGTTACGAATCAGACAAAAATGATATCGTTATTAATGAGCCTGCAGAAAAATTGAACATCACAAAAGATTGGGATGGAACGGTAAATGATTTCAGATGGAGCAATGATGGAAAAATGATCTATTTCCTTGCACCTGTTGACGGAACAGTTCAGTTGTTTTCGGTGAATGATCCGGGAGTCACTAAAAAAGCACCATTAATTAAACAGATCACCAAAGGAGATTTCGATATTCAATCGATGGTAGGGCAATCAGGAAATAAAATGGTGGTTACCAGAACAGATTGGAATCATGCAGCAGAATTATTTGTTGTAGATATGAGCACCGGAGCTTTAACACAACTATCTCATGCAAATGATGAGCGCTATGCTAAGATCAACAT
>JBILYL010000404.1:0-4524 GCA_044377775.1 Bacteroidia bacterium | reverse complement strand
CTTCCAAGTCCAGCATGAAAAGAAGCAAGCCCTATTGCAGCAGCAGTTGCATTGTTTTGTTGGATTTCAGCAGCACGTCCTGTTCCATTTGTGATTGCCCAAAAAGCATTTGAAGCATTGGCAGCATTTACAATTTGAAAAGTACCAGCGCTTCCTAAAGCATTCATTTGTCCAATAACGGCATCAGAAGCGGCAGTTGCAGGAGCAGTAACAAATCCAAATACACCAACGCCTGTTGCGTTATTTGTTCCAACAACACCTGTTCCACCAGCGCTATTGTCTCCCCAAACTCCAATTCCAGTTGAAACAGAAGTTCCTAAAACACCTTGTCCGGTTGCGGTATTTTCTCCATAGATACCTGCAGCAGTTCCTGCGCTATATCCACTAATTGGATAGGTTAATGTAGCTGTTGTATTTATAGCACCAGGATATCCAAATCCATATGCAGAGAATAAATCTGTAGTTGGACTAATTGAAACCGCACTGTTTACAATAACATTTCCTGTTGTTGCACCCAAAACACGCATGCGTTCATTCGTTGCAGCGGCTCCTCCTGTTTTAACAACAAAATCAACAGCATCATTTGTTCCAATATAATTTGTTCCGGCAGTTAATCCAGCGTTTCCAGTGGTTAACCAGGCACCTGTTGAAGAAGTAATGGTAGAAGGAATAGAAGTAATGATAGATTGTGTTCCGTTAGCATTGTAATTGTTGGAAGTGATTGTCCAGTTCGGACCAGTTGCTCCTGTAGCACCGGTAACGCCTGTCGCACCAACTATGCCTGTAGCTCCGGTCACACCCGTTGCACCTACTGCTCCTGTAACACCAGTAATACCTGTTGCTCCTGTAACGCCAGTTGCACCAGCTAATCCTGTAGCTCCAGTAAGACCAGTAACACCTGTTGCACCTGCTGCGCCTGTAGATCCAACTGCACCAGTAACACCTGTTGCACCTGCTAATCCAGTTGCACCTGCTAATCCTGTAGCACCCGTAACTCCGGTTGCTCCTGCGATTCCTGCAGAACCTGTAGGTCCAGTTACACCAGTAGCGCCAGGTGTCCCTGCACCAAAACCTGTTGCACCTGTTAATCCTGTTGGTCCCGTTGCACCTGTGGCGCCTGTAGTTCCTGTTCCTGTTGCACCTGTTGCCCCCGTTGCTCCGGCCGCACCGGCTATTCCTGCGCTACCTGTTGCTCCTGTCGGACCAACTGAACCTGCACCTCCAGATCCTCCTGTACATAGAGAAATCCATGAAGTTGTGGGCACTCTATAAAAGCAATAACACATTGAATCTGTGTTGTATATTAATAATGAATTTGCAGGTGCAGCAATTGCGTTCATACCGGCAGTATTCATTCGGGGAACTAATATTCCTTTGTTAGTTGAAAGCATTTCAAGGATTGCACTAGCATCCGGTGTTGTCGTGCCAATACCCACGTTGTTTTGGGCAAAAGAATTTAATGGAAGAGTCATTGATGTGATGAATCCCAAAATGGCGATCGACTTTAGTAGTGTTTTTTTACTCATGGGTAAATGTTTTTTTAGGTATTCATGAATACTTACGTATTTCATTTGAGTTGGGGTTTATGCAGAGTACAAATTTAAACGAAAAATCCATACAAATTTAAAAGTTAAAATAAAAAAACACCATAATATGAAAGTATTATGGTGTTTTGGTATTTAAAGATTATTACTTATTCCTCTATATCATTTTTAATATTGAATAAGTTCAGCAGTTTCTAAAATTAATTTGGTGCTTTACTTTTCTCTGTAATTCCTTTTTCTTCTTCTTTTTTTACAGCAGGATCTGGCTGTTTAAAATTTGGATTTTGAGAACGCTCCCACGTTGGTTTAGTATCATTAATTAATTGTTCCTTTGGTTTAGTAGTAGTATCCGCTTTTTTCAAAATACTGTTTTCTTCTATTTTTGGCGATTTCAAAACTTCTTGCGCCCTTCCTATTTTAATAGAAAGCAAAAACAATAGTGAAATTATAATTAGTTTAAATTGTTTCATGATTTTTAAATTTATGGTGTATCTAAAATCATTAAAGTGCGATTAAAATAGGTGCCTGTAAGTACTAAATTATTTATTGTAGTACTTGTTGCACCAGCTCTTTGGGCGGCCCATCTTATTTGTACCGTATTTGGTACTCCTGGATTTACTGTTAATGGACTTGAAACACCTATATCCCAAAGATTCCATGCTGTTCCGCATGTTGTATCCCATTCTTTTATAGATATTCCATTTACAAGGACTTCAAACCATACAGTATGGTTTGCATAGGCTGTATTAGTATACGTTCCAGCTGCAGTGAAGTGCATGAATACAGAAGCATTTATAGGAGTAAATGTTAATGTCATTTGTGGCATTAATACAAAAGCGGCAGCCGCTGCATTAGCTGCAAGTGTCGCATTTGTTGTACCAACAACACTGTATTTAAAAACATTTCCAGGTCCAGTTGGTCCCGTAGCACCCGTTGTTCCTGCAATTCCAGTTGCACCAATAGCGCCCGTTGCTCCTGCAATTCCAGTGGCTCCAACAGCTCCAGTAGCACCAACAGCTCCAGTTGCTCCAGCAATTCCAGTGGCACCAACAGCACCAGTAGCACCAACAGCACCAGTTGCACCAACAGCACCAGTAATTCCCGTTGCACCAACAGCACCAGTTGCTCCAGCTATTCCATCGATACCGGTAGCACCAATAGCACCTGTAGCACCCGCAATTCCATCGTTTCCGGTTGCGCCCGTTGCACCAACAGCACCAGTTGCTCCAGCTATTCCATCGTTTCCAGTTGCGCCCGTTGCACCAATAGCACCGGTTGCTCCCGCAATTCCATCATTTCCAGTTGCACCCGTAGCTCCAACAGCACCAGTTGCTCCCGCAATTCCATCATTTCCAGTTGCACCCGTTGCTCCAACAGCACCAGTTGCTCCAGCGATTCCATCATTACCAGTAGCACCTGCAATTCCATCGATACCTGTTGCACCAACAGCGCCCGTAGCTCCTATAGAGCCTGTAATTCCTGTTGCTCCGGCAATACCAGCTGCTCCGGTTGGTCCTGTCGGACCAGCTGAACCTGCCCCTCCAGATCCTCCTGTACACAGTGAAATCCATGAAGTTGTGGGTACTCTATAAAAGCAATAACACATTGAATCTGTGTTGTATATTAATAATGAATTTGCAGGTGTAGCAATTGCATTCATACCTGCAGTATTCATTCGGGGAACTAATATTCCTTTGTTAGTTGAAAGCATTTCAATGATTGCACTTGCATCCGGTGTTGTCGTACCAATACCCACGTTATCCTGAGCTAGGGAGGCTGAAGGGATTGACAATAAGGTGCTAACCCCTAAGATGGCAATCGATTTTAAAAGTAGTTTTTTCATATTGTATAGTTTAATAGGTCTACAAAAATAAGCTATTTACGATTAAAACCTAATTTCGGAAAACAAAAAACACCGCAACCTGAGTTACGGTGTTTTTTTATTAAGCTTTCAATCTTATTTATTTTTCTAAAGCTTTAATTTGGGCCTTAAGTTCTTCGATTTCTCTTTGTTGTTCTTTCACAGCTTCAATTAAAACAGGAATTAATCCATCGTAATTTACAGCTTTGAATTTTTGTCCGTCATGTTGTTCGGTATTATTTTCTCCTCTAGAGAATTTAGTATTATTTGCAGGGATAAATTTCTCCACAACTAAATCAGGGAAAACCTTTTCAACTTCTTGTGCCATAACACCCATTCTATGTGCTTGTTTTGAAATATATTTTCCGTATTCTGCTGTATTCATATCATATTCATAACCGCTAATTTGCTGAAGTTTAGCAACAGCGCTTGTAATGACTTTTGCATTTGTTTTTAAACGTTGATCAGATAAGTTGTAGTAAAGAAATGGGGCTGCACAGTTTACATCACCATTAAAATATCCTGCCCAACCAGCGCCTGTATTTTCTACTCCAAAAACGCCAACTGAACTGGGGTTAATCGCAATACCTCTTACCCCTGCACCATTTACACTAGTACCAGAATATTCACCCTGTACACCTGCAAAGTTTGTTGTGCCCGCTTGAATAGAGCCATAAGAACCACCTCCATTAAATGAGGAGTAACCATTTACAGCCCAAGGGAATGTTGCGTTACTAACACCATTCATTAAATCTCCAGGAAGCGCAGTTGCTGTTGTTCCAATAAAAAATTCACCTAAACTAGATAAGCGACCTCTAACAATATTGTTTGTAACAAGATCCATATTTTGGTTAGTAGAAGTTCCTAGAAATCGTAAACCCGCTGTCGCATTGGTTGTTGCTGCAGTTGTTGCACATAGCCAAGCTGCGTTAGTTGATGTTATTGTTGATGGAATAGAAGTAACGATGGCCAATGATCCATCTGTATTAAAGTTGTCTGTTGAAATTGTCCAAGTAGGACCTGTAGATCCTGTAGCACCAACTGCACCCGCAGCTCCCGTTGCACCAACTGTACCCGCAGCTCCTGTAGCTCCAGCCACACCTGTAGATCCTGTAGCAC
>JBILYL010000037.1:0-13281 GCA_044377775.1 Bacteroidia bacterium | reverse complement strand
CAACCATGGACCAGCCATTGAAATATGATCGGTCGTACATTTTCCTTTTGCTTTAATCAACAATTTCAACCCTTTCAGATCAACACCTTCCCAAGCAGCAAAGGGATCTAACAATTGTAAACGACTTGAAGTCGGAGAAACGACAACAGAAACATTGCTTCCATCAGCAGCTGGTGCCTGATAACCGGCATCTTCTACAGCAAAACCTTTTGGAGGCAATTCATCACCAGTCGGAGCATCCAATTTTACCTGTTCGCCCTTTTCATTTGTTAAATAATCTGTAAGAGGATTAAAAGTAAGATCACCGGCAATTGCCATTGCTGTTACAATTTCGGGGGATGCTACGAATGCGTATGTATTTGGATTTCCATCCGCACGCTTCGCAAAATTTCTATTGAAAGAATGAATGATCGTATTTTTCTCTTGCTTCTCTGCCCCCATTCTGTCCCACATTCCGATACAAGGCCCACAAGCATTTGTAAAAACTTTCGCACCAATCTGATCGAACACATCCAAGAATCCATCACGTTTAATGGTGTAGCGAATTTGCTCAGAACCTGGGTTGATAAGGTATTCAGCTTTCGCTTTTAAATTTTTAGATGCAACCTGTTTTGCAAGACTTACTGCACGAGCAATGTCTTCGTATGAAGAGTTCGTACAAGAACCCAACAAACCAACAGATATTTTTAACGGCCATCCGTTTTTAATTGCTTCTTCTTTTAATTTGGAAATAGGAGTTGCTAAATCCGGAGTAAACGGACCGTTAACATGTGGCTCAAGAGTTGACAAATCAATTTCAATCACTTGATCAAAATACTTTTCAGGATTTGCATATACATCTGCGTCTGCAGTTAAATGTTCTTTTACAGAATTTGCAAGTTCAGCAACATCTGCTCTACCTGTAGCTTTCAGATAACGCTCCATAGAAGCGTCATAACCAAAAGTTGAAGTAGTTGCACCAATTTCAGCACCCATATTACAAATTGTACCTTTTCCGGTACAACTCATTGAAGTAGCGCCTTCACCAAAATATTCAACAACAGCATCGGTACCACCTTTTACAGTAAGGATACCTGCAACTTTTAAAATTACATCTTTAGGAGCAGTCCAACCGTTTAATTTTCCGGTAAGTTTTATACCGATCAATTTAGGCATTTTCAATTCCCAAGCTAACCCGGCCATTACATCACATGCATCAGCACCACCAACACCAATTGCGATCATTCCGAGACCACCTGCATTTACAGTATGAGAATCGGTTCCGATCATCATTCCACCGGGGAAAGCGTAATTTTCAAGAACAACCTGATGAATAATTCCGGCACCCGGTTTCCAGAAACCAATACCATATTTATTTGAAACAGAACCAAGAAAATCAAAGACTTCTTTACTTTCAGATGTCGCGAAAGCCAAATCTTTTGCAGCACCTTCTTTAGCTGTGATCAAGTGATCACAATGAACTGTTGAGGGAACAGCAACTTTTGGACGACCCGACTGCATAAATTGAAGCAATGCCATTTGAGCTGTAGCATCTTGCATCGCAACTCTATCTGGAGCAAAGTCAACATATGATTGTCCACGTTGAAAGTTTTCCGATTTTTGATCCACATGTAAATGAGAATATAATATTTTCTCTGTTAAAGTAAGCGGGCGCCCGATCATTTTGCGCGCTGCATCTACTTTAGAAGGCATCTTTTCATAAAGCGCCTTTATCATCTCAATATCAAAAGCCATAAATTTAGTTTTTTTGTTAGGTATAGTTAGTTTTGAGTTTCCTGTATTAAAATTTACTCCTGCTTTTTTGTTGGAGTTGCACCATTCGCGGCTAAAAAACTAATAATCGAGATTAGTCCTTTGTCTTCAGCTATTTTCATTGGCGTATCATCAAAATCATTTTTCGCGTTTATGTCCGCACCCATTTTCACCAACATCACAACAATATCCATTTTACCTGCTCTAACGGCACAATGCAAAGGCGAATTTCCGCCATCATCTTTATCCGTTATTTTGCAGCCTTTACTTAAAAAAAGATCTACCAATTGTTTATCGGGAGCGGGTTTGTCCTTTGCCGGCTTTGTAGTAGATGCAAATTTAATTGCAAGGTGAAGAGGATAAATATTTTCAGGCTTTAAGTAGCTGGCTCCTTTACTCATCAAAAAAGCTACCATTTCTGGCTGTGAATTTTCAATCGCGATTTGAAGTGGTGATGTAACCAGGTTTCCATCCTCATTTGTTGCCAGTCCGGGATTTTTTTTGATGGCAGTCTCCGCCATGCTCGTATTTCCAGTTTTGATATAATCCAAAAACTTACTGTCGTCAAAAAATGAAATCTCAACTAAAACAGTTTCACCGGATTTAGCGGTAATAGAATTCCTGTATGTTGATTTCTTATCCAGCGAAACTGCTTCTATGCTATTATCTCCAACTTTCAAAACAACCTCCATACCAGTATACGCTTTCAAGTTGATCAACTTAGCTGCACCGTTTAACTTTACCGTACAATCCATATCTGCAGCCAATGTACCTTTTGCAGAAGCTTTTGCTGCTCCAGCCTTTACTCCGGCTGCAGGCTTTTTTGCCCCCTGAGCAAATACCGTTGAGATCGCAGAGAACCAAACCAGCACAACAACGATAAAACTCAAAAAATTATATTTTCTTAACATCTTTGATTATTTTTTAAAGTACGCACTAAAGATACATTTTTGTAGGGATTTAACGGTCGTTTTCACCAAGAAAATTATGAACTTTTATAAACTCAGGAATTCTAGCAAGTCCATTCCAATTAGTTTACTAATTTTGTTGATCTAAAAAGTAACAATGGCTTCTGTTTTAAGAGAAAATATAAAAATATCGTTACGTGCAATCAGAAGTCAGCTTTTGCGTACAACACTTACTGTTTTTATTATAACGATCGGCATTACCTCTTTGGTTGGAACCCTTACTTCTATTGATGCGCTCAAATCATCCATCAACAGCAATTTCACGAGCATGGGCGCCAATACATTTACCATCAGAAACAGGGAAATGACGGTTCGAATAGGGCGGAACGGCAAAAGGCCGAAGGCTTTCAGAAACATAACCTACCAGGAAGCCATTGATTTCAGCAAGGCATATAATTTTCCCGCTAAACCATCTGTTTCCACTTTTGCCTCCGGTGCTTCTACCCTAAAATTTGAATCAAAAAAAACAAATCCCAACATCCGGATTTTTGGCGGAGACGAAAATTATATGAGTACTTCCGGCTATGAATTGGAAAAAGGACGAAACTTTTCTGCACAGGAAATCCAATACGGGAAACATGTTGTGATATTAGGCAAAGATGTTATTGATGCGTTGTTTACAAAAAAACAAGACCCGATAGATAAGGTCATAACAATCGGAAGCGGGAAATACCGAATAATCGGAACGTTAAAATCAAAAGGAAACAGTGTTGGTTTCGGAGGAGACAAGGTAGCGATTTTGCCTTTAAGTAATGTTCGTCAATACTTTTCAATTCCGAACATGACCTTCACAATTAATGTCATGTGTAATAACTCACAACTTATGGACGCAGCTGTTGGCGAAGCAATCGGAACATTCAGAGTCATCAGAAAATTAAGTGCGGGAGAAGAAGATACTTTCGAGATTACCAAGAGTGATAACCTAGCCAATCTGTTGATTGAAAACATGCAAAAAGTAACTATGGGTGCAACAATCATCGGAATCATCACTTTGCTAGGGGCTGCAATCGGATTAATGAACATAATGTTGGTCTCCGTTTCTGAAAGAACACGTGAGATCGGGATCAGAAAAGCGGTTGGAGCAACTAAAAAAACAATCCGCAGCCAGTTTTTGGTTGAGGCGCTTGTAATTTGTCAGCTTGGAGGATTTGCAGGAACTTTGTTGGGAATTATTTTAGGAAACGTAATCGCATATATGTTTGGTATCAGCTTCATCGTCCCTTGGTTCTGGATCATCATGAGTACGATTCTCTGCTTAATTGTTGGAACTGCCGCAGGCATTTACCCTGCCATTAAGGCTTCAAAATTAGATCCTATTGAAGCATTGAGATTTGAATAAAAAACAACCTAATTAAATACACTTCTTTATTCTCTGTTCTTACTATCAATTATGATCGTAACCGGACCATCATTCAACAAATGCACTTTCATGTCTGCCCCAAACATGCCTGTCTGAATATCTTTACCTAAATCACTACGCAGCTGTGAAATAAATTTTTCATAAAGAGGAATAGCCGTTTCAGGCTTTGCGGCTTTAATATATGATGGACGATTTCCTTTTTTTGTAGAGGCGTGCAGAGTAAACTGTGATACAAGTATAACTTCCCCGTTCGTATCTTTTAGAGACAAATTCATTATACCGTTTGCATCGTTAAAAATACGCAGATTAACAATCTTTCCGCTTAACCATTCAACATCTTCCTGGTTATCTGCATCTTCAATACCCAGCAAAATAAGCAAACCTAAGCCAATGGAGCTTTTTATTATTCCATCGATTGTAACGGATGCATCGGAAACTCTTTGGATAACAACCCTCATATATTTTAAAAAAATATTTTCAATTTTCCAATACTTAATACTCCGTCTCCAATTCCTCTCCGTGCATAATGCCTAAATAACTACCATATCTCGACAGTGCTATTTCACCTCGTTCAACAGCAGCGATCACAGCACATTTCGGCTCATTGATATGAACACAATTATTAAATTTACATTGATTTTTAATCGCATGCATTTCCGGAAAATAATTTGCGATCTCCTCTTTTTCCATATCCACCAAACCCAATTCTTTAATCCCGGGTGTGTCAATAATAAATCCGCCATAATTCAAAGGGTGCATTTCTGCAAATGTTGTTGTATGCTTCCCTTTACTATGGGCATCGGAAATCTCCCCTACTTTTAAATCAAGATTCGCATCCATGGCATTTACCAATGTAGACTTCCCGACACCTGAATGCCCTGCAACTAGAGATGTTTTATCCTTTGTTATGGTTTTTAATATTTCGATATCTAATTTTTCTGTTGCCGAAACTTTATAACATTTGTAACCAATTCGTTCATATACTGCAATAAAATCATTCAACTCCTTCATACTGGTTTCATTATGAAGAAAAAGGTCTACTTTGTTAAAGATGATGATGGTTGGAATATGATACGCCTCTGCTGTAAGCAAAAACCGATCGATAAAACCGGTTGATGTTCTTGGGAAAGCTAAGGTAACGATAAGCAATGCCTGATCAACATTTGCAGCAAGAATATGGGATTGCTTTGAAAGATTAATTGATTTCCTGATAATGTAATTTTTCCTCTCCCCGATTGCGTGAATCACCCCTCTTCCATCCGCTTCCATTTCAAATTCAACATCATCACCAACAGCGATCGGATTAGTGGATTTTATCCCTTTTATTCTGAAAACGCCTTTGATCCTGCATTCAATCGTTGCGGTTTCTGACAAAACGGTATACCAACTACCAGTCGACTTAATTACAACACCCTTCATTTGATTTTACCGATTAACATTTTTTTGAGCATCAAATTTATCAAAAAGAATTAGCTTTGTATAATTAGTTGCAAGTTATTCGTTGATGGTTGATTAAAAATTACAAGCACTTCAACACAGAAACATTCGAACACATATAATATGTCCATAAAAGTAAGTAACATCACAAAGGTATACGGAGAGCAAAAAGCATTAAATGATGTTTCATTTGAAGTAAACTCAGGTGAAATCGTAGGTTTTCTTGGACCGAATGGTGCGGGAAAATCAACAATGATGAAAATCCTGACGTGCTTCATTCCTCAGACATCCGGAACGGCTTCCGTTTGTGGATTTGACGTAGCAGAACAAAGTCTGGAAGTACGTAAAAATGTCGGCTATCTTCCGGAACACAACCCCTTATATCTTGATATGTATGTCAAAGAATACCTGGAATTCATTGGTGGATTGCATCATTTAAAAAACATAAATTCCCGTATAGCTGAAATGATTGAGATGACAGGTCTACAAGTGGAACAGAAGAAAAAGATCGGAGCATTGTCAAAAGGATACAGACAACGTGTGGGATTAGCACAAGCCTTGATTCATGACCCTAAAGTATTGATCCTCGATGAACCCACAACAGGATTGGATCCAAACCAGTTGGAAGAGATACGGAATCTGATCATTCAAGTAGGGAAACAAAAAACAGTGATGCTTTCAACGCATATTATGCAAGAGGTAGAAGCTGTATGCGACCGTGTAATTATAGTGAACAACGGACAAATCGTTGCAAACGATAAAACATCGATCATTCAGAAAACACAAACAAAAAATAAACAATTTATTACTGTTGAATTCGACAAAGAAACGTCCCGCAATTCTTTAAAAACAATCACTGGTATTTATGATGCAAAAAACATAAATGGAAACATCTGGCAAATAGAAGCTCATTCAGATAAAGACATCCGGACAGATATCTTTCAATTTGCTGTCAAAAGCGGATTGGCAGTATTAACGTTACACAAGGAAGAACAACGTTTAGAAGATGTATTTAAACATCTAACAAAATAATTTCAAAAATAATTCAAATAACATACTCAAAACCAACAAATGAAAAAGCATTTATTCCTTTCGGCATCTTTTACACTACTTTTATATGCATGCAACAGTCCGGAAAAAAAAACAGACTCCGGAACATCAGCAATTGATCCCATTACAAGCCACATTGATTCAACAATTTCAGCAGGAGAGAACTTCTTTATGTATGCAAATAACGGTTGGTTTAAAAAACATCCGATTCCTGCATCAGAAAAAAGCAATGGAATTTTTCAAACCATCCAGGATACGATAAACGAATCGGTAAGGAAAATTTGTGAGTCGTCTGCTGCTGATACAAAAGCTACTAAAGGCGGCAACAAACAGAAAATTGGCGACCTCTACTTCAGTGGTATGGATACAACCAGCATTGAAAAAGCAAATTACAGTGCACTAAACGATGAATTTTCTAAAATTGAAGCCATTAAAAACATCCCGGATTTGTTAAATGTCGTTTCACATTTATACAAAATGAATGTTCAAACAATGTTTGGATTCGGGGTATCAAGAGATGACAAAAATAGCTCAAAATACATTGTATATCTGGGACAGGCAAAATTGGGACTACCTGAACGCGATTATTACTTCAACACTGATTCACGTACAATCAATATCAGAAACGAATACATTAAACATATTCAGAAAATTTTTGAATTAACAGGAACAGAAAAAAAACTTGCAGAAAAAAATGCAGCAACAACGATGTTTATTGAATCGGCTTTGGCGAAAGCCTCACGAAAAATGGAAGACTTAAGAGATCCATATAAGAACTATAACAAAATGGCTGTTGCTTCTCTTAATAAGTCGACTCCATCAATTAACTGGGGAGAAACACTTTCATTGCTTGGCCTGAAAAATATAGATTCTGTAGTAGTCGGTCAACCTGAATTTTTCACTCAACTTGAAACAAGCATAAAGAAAATAAACATTAGTGACTGGAAGACCTATCTGAAATGGACCCTGATTAATAATTATGCCAATGCAATGAACAAAAGCATTGAAGAACAAAACTTTTATTTCTACTCGACAGTATTAGATGGCATAAAGGAACAAAAGCCAAGATGGAAAAGAATTGTAGGCATAACTGATGGTTCTTTAGGTGAATTGATCGGACAGGTTTATGTAGAAGAATACTTACCTAAAGGCACGAAAGAAAAACTATTGGAAATTGGAAATAACATACGCGATATCTATGCCGAACATATAAAAAAACTGGACTGGATGAGTGAAGTGACAAAACAAAAAGCACTTAGTAAGTTAAATAAAATTGTTATGAAAGTAGGGTATCCAGACAAATGGAAAGATATGTCGGGCTTGCAGATAGATCGCAACGGATATCTTCAGAACATGATCAATGTTGACAAATGGGAATATGAATTCCGTCTTAATAAATATGGCAAACCCGTTGATCTTACAGAATGGGAAATGTTTCCACAAACTTACAATGCTTATTATAATCCTGCAAGCAATGAAATTGTTGTGCCTGCATGTAATATCATTGTCCCGGGATTTGAAGGACGAATGCCCGATGATGCAGTTTTATATGGCATTATTGGCGGTTCTACATTTGGTCATGAAATCACACATGGCTTTGATGATCAGGGAAGTTTATTTGATGAAAATGGAAATTTATCGGACTGGTGGACCAAAGAAGATCGCGAAAAATTTGTTGCAAAAACAAAACTCATAGTTCAACAATTCGATAATTATAGTGTGCTTGACAGCATGCATGTGAGGGGTGAAAACACGCAAGGAGAAAACATTGCTGATTTGGGTGGAGTGATTATGGGATACGAAGCGTTCAAGAAAACGCAGCAAGGTCAATCTACAGAATTAATAAACGGATATACTGCCGACCAACGTTATTTTCTATCGTATGCCTATGCTTGGATGGTAAACCGAACAGATGCGTCATTGGCAAAACAAATCATGAGTGACGTTCATTCTCCAGCAGAATTCCGCATCAATGGCCCTCTTTCCGACATTGACGAATTCTACAAAGCATTTAATATTAAGAAAGGCGACAAGATGTACCGCGAAGAAAATATGAGGGTAAAAATCTGGTAAAAAGCCAATAAATTTGTTTCGCTTATTACTATATAAATTGTACTTTAGCGCTCGTTAAAAATCTTACTAATCTTTAAAAACAAAATAATTTACATGGGATATTTATTTACATCCGAATCTGTTTCGGAAGGTCATCCGGATAAAGTAGCAGATCAAATTTCTGATGCGTTAATTGATAATTTCTTAGCATTCGACCCTCAGTCGAAAGTAGCTTGTGAAACATTAGTAACAACAGGACAAGTTATACTTGCTGGTGAAGTGAAATCAAAAGCATATTTAGATGTACAAGAAATTGCTCGTGAAGTGATCCGTAAAATCGGGTATACAAAATCAGAGTATATGTTTGAAGCAAATTCTTGCGGTATCTTATCTGCTATCCACGAACAATCTGCTGACATTAATCAAGGTGTTGACAGAAAGAAAAAAGAAGATCAAGGTGCAGGTGACCAGGGAATGATGTTTGGTTATGCAACAAATGAAACAGCAAATTATATGCCGCTTGCATTAGATTTGGCACATGGTATCCTTTTGGAATTGGCTGCATTGCGCAGAGAAAACAAAGCGATCAAATATTTACGCCCCGATGCAAAATCACAAGTAACTTTAGAATATAATGATGACAATGTTCCTGTCCGTATCGATGCGATCGTTGTTTCTACACAACATGATGATTTTGATGCTGAACCAAAAATGTTGGCTAAAATCAAGAAGGACATCATCGAAATATTAATTCCCCGCGTTAAAAAGAACTATCCGAAATACGCTCATTTATTCAACAACAAAATCAATTACCACATTAACCCAACGGGTAAATTCGTAATTGGCGGGCCTCATGGCGATACAGGATTAACTGGTCGTAAAATCATTGTTGACACTTATGGAGGAAAAGGTGCTCACGGTGGTGGAGCTTTTTCAGGCAAAGATCCTTCAAAAGTGGATCGATCTGCTGCATATGCTACCCGTCACATTGCTAAAAACCTAGTTGCAGCAGGAATTTGCAACGAAGTATTAGTTCAGGTTTCATACGCGATAGGTGTTGCACAACCTATGGGTATTTTTATTGATACTTACGGAACTGCAAAAGTAAAAATGACTGATGGACAGATTGCTAAAATAGTTGAAAGTGTATTTGATATGCGCCCTTACTTTATTGAGCAACGCTTTAAATTACGTACACCTATTTACAGCGAAACTGCGGCATACGGACATATGGGACGTAAAAACGAGGTTGTAACTAAAACGTTTAAATCACCTGATGGAAAAGTAAAAACTGTTAAAGTTGAATTATTTACTTGGGAAAAATTAGATTACGTTTCAAAAGTAAAAGCTGCATTTAAAATAAAATAACAATACATTTCAAACAAAAAGCGCCTCTTTCTAATGTTAAGAATGAGGCGCTTTTTATTGGATTCAAAATCCTTATCTTCGATATTCATTCAAATTTGCCATGAAGTCAACGATTATTTTGTTTTTTTCTTTATCCCTTTTGCTTCCTTGTCATGCGCAGACGGAACCGGTTAAAGACAATTCTAATGTCGGAATAACATTATCATTTCCATGGATCAACTATTACCAATACATTGATTACGATAAAAAGAAAACAAACAGATCGTTTGGTTTTTTTGGTTTAGGAATTTCGGGGTATTATAAAAAAGGGAAAGATAAATTCTCATTTAATGTCAGCAATACAGAAGACTTGTCATCTCCTATTTCTACAAACAAATATTCGACAACAGAAATTCAGACGAGTATCGGATGTACCTATTTTGAGTTGATTTACCACAAACCAATAAGAGAGGAACTATTTGCAGTAGCTGGTTTAAATTTCACAAACTACAACTTCCGCATAGAAAGTACATTGGATAGTATAAAAAGCTATAAAAAGACAGACCAAACACTTGGACTTTCAATTGGCCTGGAATATCGGTTTAACAATTACTTTTCGGTTGCAGGAATGTATCGCCCTGCTTTAGCATCGTTTGAGACCGATGAAAAATACAGACATTTAATAAATATCGAATTAAGAATCGATTTGGATTTCAAAAAAAAGAAATGATTATTTCTTTCTCATAAACAGCTGAATAGGCACTCCGCAAAAATCAAAATTTTCACGCAATCTATTTTCCAAAAAGCGCATGTATGACTCTGTAACATATTGCGGAAGGTTGCAATAAAATGCAAAGGTTGGGGCATGTGTAGGAAGCTGAGTGATAAATTTCACCTTCACATATTTACCCTTAATAGCTGCAGGAGGTGAATGTTCAATAATCGGAAGCATCACATCATTCAGTTCACGCGTTTTAATCGACTTTGTACGATTTGCATTTACCTTTTCAGCAACTTCAATAGCCTTTAAAACACGTTGTTTTGTTAAAGCTGAAGTGAAAATAATTGGAACATCTTTAAAAGGAGAAAGTTTTTCTCTGATCTTTTCCTCGTACTCTTTGGTTGAATTGGTCGATTTTTCAATCAAATCCCACTTATTTACAACAATAACAATTCCTTTGCGGTTTTTTTCAGCAAGATGAAAAATATTAATGTCTTGTGATTCCAATCCCAATGTAGCATCGATAAGTAAAAGACAAACATCACAATCCTCGATTGCACGGATGGAACGCATTACTGAGTAGAACTCCAAATCTTCCTCTACTTTTGTTTTTCTACGGATACCTGCAGTATCTATGAGTAAAAAATCGTGACCAAAAGCGGTGTAGCGGGTATTGATCGCATCGCGGGTTGTACCTGCAATAGGAGTTACAATATTTCTTTCAATCCCCAAAAGGGTATTGATCAAAGATGATTTTCCAACATTCGGACGACCAACAATAGCGAATTTCGGAATCGTTAACTCCTCATCAACAACGTCAATATCTAAAGCCTTTACAATATCATCCAACAATTCACCTGTTCCGCTGCCACTAATTGCAGAAATATTATAAGGATCGCCACAACCTAAAGCATAAAATTCACCGGACATTCCCTGACGCACAAAATTGTCTACCTTATTAGAAACAACAAAAACTTTTTTCTTGCTGCGTCTTAAAATATTGGCTACAACTTTATCGTCATCGGTTATTCCTTCAGCTACATCCAAAACAAACAAAATAACATTCGCTTCATCAATAGCCAACTGAACTTGTTTACGAATCTCTCCCTCAAAAACATCTTCAGATCCTTTTACATATCCACCTGTATCAATTACAGAGAAAGCCATTCCATTCCATTCGGATTTACCGTAATGTCTGTCACGAGTAACTCCTGATTCAGAATCAACTATTGCTTTCCTGCTATCGGTTAAACGATTGAAGAGGGTTGATTTACCGACATTCGGTCGTCCTACTATTGCTACAATGTTTGCCACCTTATTTTGCTGGTTATTTAGTTTTCTAAACGTTACAATTTCAATAACGGAGACTCCGTTATTCATAATTTTTCGTTTGCGTACTGATTAAATAAAAAAAGCGACACATCACTGAGTCGCTTCTTTATAGTAGCGGGGACCGGACTCGAACCGATGACCTTTGGGTTATGAGCCCAACGAGCTACCAACTGCTCCACCCCGCAATATATCTTGGTTTTTAACTTACTAAAAGAACGAAAAGCCACATCCGGCTTTTTTAATTGCGGTGCAAAGATATATTTTGTTTCTTTGTAGTGCAAATATCTTATTAACATTTTTCAAAATGGCTCATAAATCAGGCTTCGTAAACATCATTGGTTCTCCAAACGTTGGAAAATCTACATTAATGAATGTATTAGTTGGTGAACGCCTATCTATCATTACATCTAAGGCACAAACCACCCGCCATCGCATTATGGGCATTGTGAATGGGGAAGATTTTCAAATAGTATACTCTGACACCCCGGGTGTATTAAAACCTAACTATAAACTGCAAGAATCCATGATGGATTTTGTGCACACAGCCCTTACTGATGCTGATATTATTCTTTTTGTTACTGATATTTTTGAAGACATAAAAATTGAAGAAAAGATCCTGAACAAGATCAAAAACACCAGCGCGAAAATATTGCTGCTTGTAAACAAAATTGACCTTTCGAAACAAGAACAATTGGAGGAAAAGGTACAATATTGGAAAAACGAAGTCCCAAATGCCGAAGTTATTCCCGTTTCCGCTTTAGAAAAATTCAACGTTACCTACGTTTTTGATAGGATTTTGGCTCTTTTGCCTGAAAGTCCGGGTTACTATGACAAAGACCAATTAACCGATAAACCCGAAAAATTCTTTGTATCAGAAATTATTCGTGAGAAAATATTGACCAATTATAAAAAGGAAATTCCCTATTCGGTTGAAGTAGTTGTTGAATCCTACAAAGATGAAGAGAAAATCATTAAAATAAGGGCTGAAATTCTTGTTGTAAGGGATTCACAAAAGGGAATCATTATAGGACATCAAGGAAAAGCATTAAAAAAAGTGGGAACGGAAGCAAGAAAAGACCTTGAAGAGTTTTTCCAAAAACAAGTCTTTCTGGAATTGTTTGTAAAAGTGAATAAAGATTGGCGCGACAGTGACATTCAATTAAAACGATTCGGATACAGTGGTTAGAGATTGTCCAAAATTATTTTAATCTGTCAGTAATAATTTCAAGAAACACACACACTTTCCTGACACATTTCATATC
>JBILYL010000036.1:0-13291 GCA_044377775.1 Bacteroidia bacterium | reverse complement strand
TTTTAACAAAATATCTTGCAAGTATTCCTAATGCAGTTGCTTTTTGATCAACGAATGAATCGATTGCCAACAGACTATTATCAGCATATGTATATGAAATAACCTTAGAGCTATTTTCAATTACTTGCTGATGAATAAAAAGCCATATAGCTGTTACAAACAGAAACGGACTTGAGATCTTAAAAAATTGAGAAAAAGAAAAACGTTCTGAAAGGTAAAAGTGAAAAAAGAGAATCGGAAGCAACATAACAGCGCCTTCCTTTGATAATAAAGCTAAGAAAAAAAACAAACTGCTTATGATCGCAGACCTGAAAGTGGCCGGAATAAATAAAACTGCGCTAATCAAAAAGAAAAGCAATGCAAGCAACTCGTCTCGGCTTTTAATATTTGCAACAACTTCAGTATGTATAGGATGTACGACAAACAATATTACTATCAGAAAAACAATTCCGGAATCAATTGATTTGAACCATTTTTTTAAGACTACATAAAGTAAACTACAAACAAGAATGTAATAAAAAACATTAAAAAAATGGTGGATAAAAGGGTTATTAGGACTAATTTGCCATTCTATAGCAAAGGATATCAAAGATAAGGGGCGATACAAGCCGGAATTACTATCCCAAAATCCTTCCCAATAAAAAGTTGTCAAGATATCGGGAATACCATTAAATCCTGCCTTCACAAACCGATTGGACTCTATTACTGCAATATCATCAAGTACAAAGCCATGATTCAAGGTATTTAAATATGCAATCATTACAGAAATGACAATAAAGGGCAGGTGCCATTTTTCTTTTATTCCAAGCATCTGTTTTTATTTAACCAATTCGGTAGTAATCTTTGCACTTAATAAACACAAAGGAATACTCGGACCGGGATGTACACTTCCTCCGCAAAAATACAGTCCGTCAATTTCTTTAGAAAAGTTTGGATGACGTAAAAATGCGGAAAATTTATTATTGGATGCATTACCATAGATTGCTCCGAAAGCACTTGAAGTACGACTTTCAATCACACGGGGATCAAAAACCAATTCACATTCTATCAATGATCTGATATCTGTTTTTAATATCCGGTTCAACTTTTTTATCATGAGTTCTCTTGCCTCATTCACCAATTGATCCCAATCCTGCCCACTGTTATTGGGTGTGTTTATAAATGCAAACCAATTTTCACAACCTTGCGGAGCATCAGCAGCAGTATGCTTTGAGGTGATATTCACATAAATTGTCGGATCATTATAAATTGTCTTTTTAGAAAAAATTGTATCAAATTCATCCTCATAGTTTTCACTAAAAAAGATATTGTGCAAACCCAAATTCTGAAAATCATGTTTGATGCCCCAATAAAATATAATTCCGGAGCTGGATTTAGGCTGTGACAATAATTTCAATGGCTTTTTGATTGTTGGCAATAATTTAGAATAACTATTGTACACATCCATATTACTTATAACCACATCAAAAATATGATTCTCATTATCAGTCCGTATGCCTTTTACTTTTTTATTTGCAACCAAAATTTCACGCACAGGTGTTGAAAAACAAAAGGTAACTCCAATATCCTTTGCCAATTTCACCAGCGAAGATGTGATGCTATACATACCACCAATCGGATAAAAAGCACCTTTTTCAATTTCGACATGCGATATCACATTGAGCGTAGCCGGAGCTAAATAAGGGCTTGATCCGTTGTATGTTGCGTAGCGGTTTAAAATCTGAATCATTTTCTTATCCTTAAACGCTTTTTGATTCGCACCGTTCATCGTATCAAAAGCACCGATCTTCCCAAAGTTCAACAAACCCTTAACCACTCTTTTAGTCAGAAAGTTTTTAAATTTATGCAACGAATTATGTAGAAAGACTTCAGCTGTAAGGTTATACATTTCCTCTGTTTTATGGAGATAACGAACAATATCCTCCTTTTTATCTTTCGTCTTTGCGGACATTTCAGAAGCATATTTTTCCTTCCCATGAAATCCTTCTATCACGGTTCCATCTTCAAAAAAATATTTATATACAGGATCAAGAGGAATATAATTAAAATAATCACGCGGATTTTTTCCTGACAAAGCAATCAGTTCATCCACATATTCAGGCATTGTAAAAACGGATGGTCCCATATCGAAACGGTAGCCATTTGTAGTTTCTGTCGATAATTTCCCTCCGGGGAAACTATTCGATTCAAATACAGTAACTGCATATCCTTTATTACGCATTCGGATAGCAGCGGCAATACCGGAAATTCCGGCTCCGACAATGGCACAGGATTTATTATTTTCTTTCATGGTGATCGTATCTCAAAAGTAGCAGTTTTTTCTTTACGAAAAAAAGCAAATCAAATGCATTTTTTTATAATGATATTCAAAAACAACTTCAGTATCATAATTGCGATGAGCACTTAATAAACCAAAATTATTTAAATAATATACTCAGAAAAAATTCACAAAAAAAAGCAGAAAATAAAATCCCTGAAAATATAATTATTCCCAAGTTATTCCGGGATGACATTAAACATTCTTAATAAAACTTTGTATATAAGTGAGAAAGGTCTATTTTTGCTCTCTTTTTTTAATAGAATAAAACCTCTTTTGCTCTTTATTAAATATGATTTACATTGGGAAAACGCCTTTAACGGCAAACGATTTTTATAAAATACTGTATGCCGGAGAACTAATAGATCTTGACCCTACAGCACTTAATAAAGTGAATGAGAGTCATGATTTCCTTAAATCATTTTCCAAAAACAAGCTAATTTACGGTATAAATACCGGTTTTGGGCCAATGGCACAATACAAAATAAGCGAGCAGAATCAACTCGACCTTCAATACAACCTAATACGCAGCCACTGTACAGGGGCAGGAAACCGTCTTTCCGACATACACATAAAGTCTGCGATGATCTGCCGCTTAAGTTCATTGATGCAAGGCTATTCCGGAATCAATTCGGAAGTTGTCCTCCTGCTGAAAGAACTAATAAACAACAATGTACACCCTCAGATTTTTGAACACGGTGGTGTTGGTGCAAGTGGCGATTTAGTTCAATTGGCACATTTGGCATTGAATCTGATTGGAGAAGGTGAAGTTACTTACAAAGGTGAATTGCGCTCAACAGCTGATGTTTACAAGGAAATCGGTCTAAAACCAATTGCCATTCATTTGCGTGAAGGTCTGGCTCTCATCAATGGAACATCTGTAATGACAGGTATTGCCATGGTAAATCTGTTGCATTCTAAACAAGTACTGAACTGGAGTATATCCGCCTCAATGTTGATCATTGAAATGGTTGAATCATACAGTGATCACTTTTCAAATGAACTCCACAGCGTAAAACCACATTTAGGACAGCGAGCTGTAGCAAATGCGATGAATATCGCTATGGGTAACAGTCAATTGATCAGAAAACGTGAAGATCATCTTTTTGATAACGACAAACATGCCGAGGTTGATGTGTTTAAAGATAAAGTTCAGGAATATTATTCTATACGTTGTGTACCCCAAATATTAGGGCCAGTATTTGATACGATCAACTTCACACAAACGGTTCTGGAGAATGAAGTCAATTCAGTGAACGATAATCCGATCATCGATAAAGCAAACAACAATATTTTTCACGGAGGTAATTTCCATGGCGATTATGTAGCACTCGAAATGGACAAATTAAAAATTGCAATCACGAAATTAACAATGCTAGCCGAACGTCAGTTAAACTTTTTAATGAATGATAAATTAAACGGAAAACTACCTCCTTTTGTAAATCTGGGCAAATTAGGATTGAATTTAGGGATGCAGGCAGCACAATTTACAGCAACTTCAACAACTGCTGAAAACCAAATGCTTTCCAACCCGATGTATATTCATAGTATTCCGAACAACAACGACAATCAGGATATTGTAAGTATGGGAACTAATGCAGCCATGATCACTGCCAAAGTGGTTGAAAACGCATATCAGGTGCTTGCAATTGAATTATTGAGCGCTGTTCAGGCAGTGGATGCACTAAAATTTGATGCTAAACTTTCTACAGAAGGACAAAACACTTATAAAAAAATACGCAATATCGTTCCTCGTTTTGAAGATGACACGATACTTTATAAAAAACTTTTAAAAGTGAAAGAATACTTACAGGCAAATAATACAGCCCTTATAAATTAATATATATTTCAACTCGAGTATTTCCTGAGCAACAGCGAAAGAAATATATCGGGAACACATAAAATAAATATTTCTCTTTGCAACACGCAAAAAAGCGTGACATTCGAAATCATAACAAAACAGCAAAATAACAACAATCAATATGAGATACGCATTAGTAACAGGAGGTTCAAGAGGAATAGGTCGCGCAATTTGTGTAAAACTTGCTGAAGCAGGTCATTATGTGATCATCAATTACACATCAAAACAAGATGAAGCTGAAAACACGTTAAAACTTGTTCGTGAAAAAGGCAGCGATGGAGAAATCATGAAATTTGATGTTGCAAATCAATCTGAAGTAGATGCAGTTTTAGGTGTGTGGATCGAGAAAAATCCAGATAAAACAATTGAAATTTTAGTGAATAATGCGGGAATCAGAAAAGATCAATTATTGATGTGGATGAGCAATGAGGAGTGGAATTCGGTTTTAGATATCAGTTTAGGTGGCTGGTACAATGTAACCCGCTTGATTATTAAAGGGATGCTGGTAAAAAAATATGGCCGTGTGGTGAGTGTTGTTTCTTTATCAGGATTAAAAGGTTTACCAGGTCAAACCAACTATTCGGCAGCGAAAGCAGCTGTAATTGGTGCTACAAAAGCGTTATCGCAAGAAGTTGGTCGAAGAGGAATCACTGCAAATTGTGTAGCACCCGGCTTTATCAAAACGGATATGACTGAAGGAATCAATGAAAAAGATTTCAAACAACTCATTCCGCTAAATCGATTCGGAACTGCTGAAGAGGTTGCTGACGCTGTTGATTTTCTTTCATCAGACAGATCATCATATATCACCGGACAAGTATTGTCGATTAACGGAGGTTTATATAGCTAAAATTTAATTTATTAAAACCCTTTATAATTCTAAAATACTGAATAGCAATATTTTAGCATTTTACATTTGTATGTTGATACATTAAAAAAATTGACTAATTTTGATTTCTTTTTTAGATAAAATATGAATAACAGAGTTGTTATAACAGGCTTAGGTATCTGGAGTTGTTTAGGAAATAACCTTGACGAAGTGAAGGAATCATTGCATGCCGGAAAATCAGGCATTGGAATGGACATGGAGCGCAAAGCATGGGGCTACAGATCCGGATTAACCGGAATTGTTGCAAAACCCGAATTAAAAGGAATTTTAGATCGCAGAGCCCGCATCGGGCTTTCTGAAGAAGCTGAATACGCTTACATGGCTACTTTGGAAGCGATGAAAAATGCCAAGATGGACATGAGCTGGGTAGAGAAAAATGAAGTGGGGATCCTATACGGTAACGACAGTTCTGCTAAAGCCGTAAGCGAAGCCATCGACACCATACGACTTAAAAAAGATACTACATTATTGGGTTCAGGTTCAATTTTTCAATCGATGAATTGTACCGTTACAATGAATCTTTCAACCATTTTTAAATTAAAAGGAATTAATTTTACAATCAGTGCTGCCTGCGCAAGTGGCTCCCACTCTATCGGATTAGGTTACCTGATGATTAAATGGGGATTACAAAAACACATTATCTGCGGTGGTGCTCAGGAAGTAAATCCTTTTGCATTTGGAAGTTTTGATGGTTTGAGTGCATTCTCTATCCGTGAAAACGAACCCACCAAAGCTTCGCGTCCTTTCGACAGAGATCGTGACGGTCTTATTCCAAGTGGTGGAGCTGCATCACTGATTTTAGAAAGCTATGAAAGTGCCATGGAACGTGGCGCCCCGATATTAGCGGAAGTTGTTGGTTACGGTTTTTCATCAAATGGTGAACACATCTCCAACTCTAATGTAGACGGACAGGTTCGTTCTTTAAAAATGGCATTAAACGATGCAAAATTAACAGCAAGTGATATTGACTACATCAATGCTCACGCTACTTCCACTCCTGGAGGAGATTTAGCTGAAGCCACTGCAATTGATGCCGTATTTGGCGAAAGCAAACCAATGGTTAGCTCTACCAAATCAATGACAGGACACGAATGTTGGATGGCAGGAGCAAGTGAAATTGTATACTCCATGCTGATGATGCAAAATAACTTTGTCGCTCCCAATATCAATTTTGAGAATCCTGATGAGGCTTCTGCAAAATTAAATATTGTGAGAACTACAACGGAAAAAAATATTGATGTATTTTTGTCTAATTCCTTCGGATTTGGCGGAACAAATTCTTCATTGATCATTAAAAAATTTAAACAGTAAATATAAAATCAGAACTACTCGATGACAAAGGCAGAAATAATTGAAAGAATCAATGGCTTTTTAGTGGATGAATTTGAAGTGGATGCGGATAAAATTATACCGGATGAAAACTTGCGTGAAACTTTAGGCTTAGATAGTTTAGACTACGTAGATCTTGTTGTGATTATCGAAAGTAATTTTGGTTTTAAAGTGGTTGCAGAAGATTTTATCAATATCCATACGTTTCAGAATTTTTACGACTACGTAGATCGTAAAGTAACTGAAAAGGCTAAAGCATAGTCCTCGATATTTTTCTTTCAATTCGCTCAATAAAAACTCGGACTGACTTTTTATTTTGAATATCACTTCAAGTGATTTTTCGAAAAAGGAGCTGAATCGTATCGAGAAGTATTAGAAAGCACAAAACTATTCAACAACCAACATGGCAAAGTGGGAAGGCAAATCAAAGGGAACCGTATTAGGTCATAAGATATTCGTTTTCATTTTAAATCATTTGGGGCTAAAACTCGCGTACATCGTACTTCGGTTTGTAGCCCTTTATTATTTCCTTTTCGCCCGAAAATCCAATAAATCCAGCTTTTATTTCTTCCATAACGTTTTAAAATACAAACGTTTTACTACCTATATTAAGATTTACAAAAATTATTATGTGTTCGGTCAAACGATCCTGGATAAGGTAGCATTGCTTGCTGGTGTTAAAACAAAATTTACCATCAACCACGATGGCGGTAGCAATCTGGATAAGATTGCTGAAATGGGTAAAGGAGGAATATTGGTCAGTGCCCATATTGGAAACTGGGAAATTGCAGGACAACTTCTCAACCGCTTAAATACGACCTTCAATATTCTCATGTATGAAAACGAACATGAGAGTCTAAAAAAATACATGGAGGAAGTAGAGAAGAAAAAAAATGTGAACATCATTGCCATTAAAGATGGTGAAATGGGACATTTGATCGAGCTTCACAATGCCTTCAGCAAGAATGAATTAGTTGTGATGCATGGCGACCGTTTTCGCGATGGCGCTCAAACACTCGAAGCAACTTTCTTGGGAAAAACAGCCAAATTTCCTGCCGGTCCGTTTATTATGGCTGCAAAATTCGGAGTACCACTATCTGTTGTTTTTGCTGTAAAAGAAACAAGCACACATTATCACTTTTTTGCCTCCGAACCTATTCAGGTAAAACGCACGCGTGATCCGAAGCAAACCGAACTTGCCGTTCAGGAACTTCTGAAAAAGTATTTGGAAGAAGTGGAGAAAATGGTTTACCGCTACCCGGAGCAATGGTTCAACTATTATGCTTTCTGGAAGGAACAGGAGTAGTTTTTTTATTCGTAAATTTACTGAACGAATTATTTTCATGTCTAAAAATAAACAACATAACACAACTGAGGTCGAAAAAAAAGTGAATGAACCGTTGGCTTCTTTCTCTCTCAAAAAATCGTTATGATCTTTAAATCATTTGAAGAACAAGAAGATTACAATCGTGCTCAAATGGCTAAACGTACTCCTCTAGAACGCCTTCAGCATCTCAGAAAAATGATCAATGTGGCTTATGGAATGTATGGCTATGATCCGAACAATCTTCCGACAAAACACAAAATAACTATACTTTAGTATGAATATTTTTGATAGCTATACACTAAGGTTCTTTCTACTTTATTGAAACACAACGTTCAATTTATTGTCGTTGGTGGATTATGCTGTTAACTATCACGGTTAAAAAGAACAACAGAAGACATTGATCTTTTATTAAAATCTGATAATGGAGAAAATAAAACTAAGCTCATAAACTCCCAAAGGGAACTTGATATTGAAGAAGAAACATTATCTGCATTAAACCAATTGGACTTTGAGAAACCAAAAGTTTTTATGGACGGTGAAGAACCATTTAAAATAGACTTTCTTACAAAAATATCAGGAGTGGTATTTGAGGATGCATGGGAATTAAAAATTGAAGCTACATTCGATGCTTTGACAATTCCTTTCCTGAGTTATAATCATTTGATCTTATCTAAAATTTCATCTTCAAGAAGTAAAGACAAAATAGATATTGAAGAGTAACAAAAAATAAAAAAACTTTCATAAACAAGCTTAATATATTTACCGCTAACCGAAGCAATGGTTCAACTATTAAGCTTTCTGGAAAGAATAGGAGTAATTATTTCACTACGATCGCACCTTGCTCTAATGAATTTGAAGAGTGATAATTGCAATAGAAATAATACGTCCCTTTTGTGTTAAAAGTAAAGGTATATGAATTCCCACTGCTGATTTTACCACTATCAAATGTACCATTATTAGACGTTACTGAATGGTCGGCATTGTCCTTGTTTGTAAACACGACAGCTGTTCCTGAATCGATTTGCAATTGAGTTGGATTATATGCCTTATATTCCAGCCAAACCTCATTCTGACCAGGGCTTTCAGGCTCTTCTTTCTTACAACTATTCCACAAAATTGTTGCTATCAAAAAGAAAAAAAAAGGTATCTTCATGTTATTGATTATTTAAAAACTCTCAAATCTACGAAATTAAAATTTCTTTAAAAAAAATGAAATTTATCAATGGGCTTAAACATTTATGCTCATTTTTTAACTATTTTTACATAACAATTTAACATTATGCAAAAACAATACGATGTAATTATAGCTGGTGGCGGTCTTGCCGGACTCACTCTTTCCATACAATTAAAAAAAGCAAATCCCGATATCTCTATATTAATAATGGAATACCGAGATAGCATTGCTCCTGTTGCAGCTCATAAAGTAGGTGAATCTACAGTTGAATTAGCAACCCATTATTATCGCGAAGTACTTGGATTGAAAGATTATTTAGAAGAATTTGAATTACCGAAACACGGGCTTCGTTTTTTCTTTCATTCAGATAATAAAGATGAAATTTCTAACCGCGTAGAGTTAGGTCCTCGTTTGAAACTTCCTACTCCAAGCCATCAGCTTGACAGAGGAACATTCGAAAACTACATGGAAAAACATACAAAAGAATTAGGAACAGAATTTATGTTGTCTGCTCGCGTGAAAGATGTTGAATTTAGCGATACAGGACATACTGTGATTTTTAATCACAATGAAGAAGAAAAAAGATTAAAAGCCCGTTGGGTAGTGGATGCAACCAGCCGATTCAGCTTATTGAAACGAAAATTAAAATTCGAAAAAGAAACACCTCACAATGTGAATGCCGTTTGGTACCGCGTGAAAGGTGTTGTCGACATTGACGACTGGAGCGAAAATAAGGAATGGAAAACCTTCCTTGCTCCAAAACTACGTTATTTAAGTACCGTTCACTTTATGGATAAAGGTTATTGGCTATGGATAATTCCTTTAGGCTCACAAAATACAAGTATTGGAATTGTTGCCGATGAAGATATCCATCCGTTTAACTCAATCAACACATATGAAAAAGCTGTTGAATGGGTTAAAATGAATGAACCTCTTGCTGCAAAACATGTTTGTCCGCCCAAAGAAGAACTCATGGATTTTCGTATTCTGAAGCACTTTGCACACAATAGTAGAAGAATGTATTCAAAAGAACGTTGGGCCTGCACAGGTGAAGCCGGAGTGTTCTTGGACCCATTTTATTCTCCGGGAAGTGATTTTATTGCGATGAATAACACGTGGTTGTCAGATTTAATTATGCGCGATAAAGCAGGAGAAGATATTTCATTAAGAACCGAAGTATATGAAACCATGCATTTGAAATGGTACGAAAGCTGGCTTCCACTCTATCAGGATAAATATAAATTGATGGGTAACACCCAGATCATGGTTTTTAAAATATTCTGGGATTGGGCAATATATTGGTCCGTACCTTGTGTTTTATTCACCAACAAAGGATATACCGACTTAAAAGTACTTCGGGATTTATTTGTTTCTGAAAATGGCATCGGAACAAAATTCCAGGCTCTGAATAAGATCATGCAAGATCTCTTTTTAGAATGGCTTCCATACGAAAAAGCAACATTCACAGATCATTACATCGATCCATTTGATCTGATGTATATGCGTGAATTTCAAACAGGAATTGAGTTTCAACATGGAAGCTCGAATGCTTTACTTGCTCAAATGAAAATAAACATGGGTAAAATCGAACTCATTGCAGCCGAAATGTTCCGCCATATCAGTCACCAGGTTAAAGGGACACCTATAGATATGAAGGTGAATCCATACTCGATCAGCCTCAAAGAGACCATAGATACAACAAGTGAATCAGCTTTATCAGTTGATACTTTAATAAAGAAAGATGTGGAAGCAATGTGGTTTTATAAAAAAGAAAATGGAATTTCATAATCGACATAAAAAATGAAAAAAGAAGACCTGCCACAAGATGATTCTCCTTTAAAAAAAATGACAAGAGAGTTACTATACGTTAAAGACTTAAATGGCAAATACACTACAGACCTTAGTACAGGATGGGAAGTGAAAAAAAAAGCTTTAGAAAATGCTTGGGATGAGATAAAGGAGCGGTCGGAAGAGGCACGTATAGCGGTTAAAAACGGAGAGAAAAGTCCGATCTGCTATTTTATGGAAATAAAACTAATGGATGTAATGATATTATCGGGTTACACTAATTTTTGGGGATTTAATATCAAACGTCATATGAAACCAAAGGTATTTAAGGAACTAAGCGATAAAAAATTAAAAATCTATGCAAAAGCATTTGAAATAAGCCTAGAGGATTTAAAAAAATTTAAAGGTTAACGAAGTTAAATTTAAAATACTTAAAGAATATTTGCAATCAAACATTTTTTTTAATTATAGATACAAAAAAGATTGAAAAAAGAATTTAAACACATTCAGGCAGCTCATTGCGAAAATGGAGTTGGCGTAAGCCTTCTTAAATATCACGGATTGGAATTTGTAACAGAACCTTTAATTTTCGGAATGGGTTCAGGTTTATTATACCTCCACTTACCACTAATAAAAATCAACAACGGGCCCTTTATTACTTTCAGAACAATGCCTGGTAAAATTTTTAGTACTGCAAGTAAATCAATGGGAATAAAAGTAAGCAGAACTAAATTCGGGTCAGAAGTTAAGGCAATGAATTTTCTAGATAAAAAAGTGCAAGAGGGAGTTCCCGTTGGTTGTCAGGTTGGAGTATTTAATCTCCCTTATTTTCCTCCCGAATACCGCTTTCATTTTAATGCTCATAACTTAATAGTTTATGGAAAAGAAAATGGAAATTATTTGGTAAGTGATCCTGTAATGGAAACAGTAACAACATTATCTGAAGAAGACATGATCAAAGTCCGTTTCGCCAAAGGACCTCTTGCACCAAGAGGACAAATATATTTTCCAGAAAATGTTCATCAAATTGATACAGAAACTATTCGAAATGGAATAATTAAAGGAATAAAAAGAACTAATTTAATGATGCTTGATGCTCCAGGTGGCATAATCGGAGTAAATGGAATAAAATATACAGCCAGACAAATCCTAAAATGGCGAGAAAAAATGGGTCCCCGGAAAGCAGGACTTTACTTAGGGCAAATTGTAAGGATGCAGGAAGAAATTGGTACCGGTGGTGGTGGATTCAGGTTCATTTATGCAGCTTTTTTAGAACAGGCTGCTGCTTACGTGAAAAATGATAGACTTTTGGAGATCTCAGAAGAGTTTACAAAATCGGGGGATCTTTGGCGGGAAAGTGCTATCCAGATGGGTAGGATATACAAAGGCAGAATTAATAACGAACAAGCTGATTTTAAAGTTTGTGCGGATTTGTTAATGCGTATTTCAGACGTTGAAAAACAAGCATTCCTAAAACTCAGAAAGTTAAAGTTGAAATAATTTTTTTAGCCTAAAAAAAACGTTTTTTTCTCGAATCCTTTTTTTACAATTCGTTATGATATATTTGGCCAAAATATTTATGATGAGAGATCAACTTTTTTCAGGATTAAGAATAAAATTAATCAAATGGCATTAGCTTTGTATTATTACAGAAAAAATATTTATTAAATTATTAAATCTCAAAAACAAAATCTATGAAAAAGGTAATACTAGCTCTCTTTGCTATAAGCTACTTAAGCTACGCATTTGCTCAAAAAGAAGTAAAATATGTAAAAATGTTTTATAAGAATACGTCTGTTGAAAATACTGACGTGACTATTTCTGTTGAAAATGCTGTTTCAACAGATGCAGAAACAAAATTTAAATTAAAGATTGTAAATAAAACTCCTGATTACATTATGTTCAAACCTGATGAATGCAAATTCATTATTGATGGAAAAGAGTTGAAGCCTTCTGAAAAACCAAAAACAATTGATCCGAACTCTTCAGATTGGTTAGTTGTTAATATAAAAGGGACAGGTTACAACAGTATTAAAAATTACTCGTTCGAAATTAGCGGATTATATAAAGTATCAACCAGCGGTCAGGTAATTGAAACACCTGATTTTAAATTACCTGTTTCCAAAAATGAATTTAAAACAGGAAGCTATAGCCTTGTTTTAACAAAGCTTTCTAAAGAAACAGATAAAACAGAAGCAAAATTTGACTGTGCATACAATGGCGACAAAATAGGTTTAGTATTCCCTAGTAAGATCGGAGTAAAAATGCCTGATGGTAATGAGTATGCATCCGTTAGACCTACAGGAATAATGGCTAAAAAAGGTGCTATTTTTCTAACAAAAGGACAATCTGAATCTTTTACTGCAGTTTGGGAAAGAATGCAAGGTGGAAAGGCAACAGATATGCAAAAAGTAGAAATGTTGATCAAGTGGAATGACACATTTACTGAAGTGACTCCTGAAAAATTAAAAAACGAAACATTGATCTTAGAATTTGATGAAAAGGTTAGTAACGAAAAAGGGAAATAGAAGTTAAAATAATAATACAAAAAAAGCAGAACATATTTTTATGATCTGCTTTTTTTGTTTACCACAAAAAAAGCAATA
>JBILYL010000252.1:0-4559 GCA_044377775.1 Bacteroidia bacterium | reverse complement strand
CTTTCGGAAGATCAGAAGGTTTTAAATAGGTCTCTGTCTCCAGCCATTTCCCGTCTTTATCGAATGTTGCAGAAAATTCGCCCTTCCCTACTGTAAATTCTGCTTCATACTTATCGTAATCCATCTCCCATGTTGTTTTTTCAGCAATTGAAAATTTTGCTTTAAACGCAGCAACTACAGAAGGAGGAACATTTTCGTTAGCAATTTTCTGAGCACTAGCGGATGCTGATGCAATTATGACAGAAAGTAAAAGGACAATTTTTTTCATAATTAATTTTTGAATGATTAGATAATATAGATGCGAAATTAACTATAAATTTGCAAAACAAACAACTATGCAGCCAGCCATTTCAAAACACGACCCTTTTGCAGCCTTGCGGATAAAAGAATTTTTGTTTTTCTTAAACACTAGATTCTTTCTGACATTGGCTATCCAGATGCAAAGCGTAATCGTAAGCTGGCAAATATATGAGATCACGCACGATAAACTCGCGCTTGGATTAATCGGCTTATCGGAAGCCATTCCTTTTATTATCATCTCTTTTTTTTCGGGACACATTGCTGATATCGTTAGCCGCAAACTAATCATTATGGTTTCGGTTTCACTGCTGATCGTATCCACTTCTGCCCTGCTCTATTTTTCTCTTGATACATCTACTGTTATTCAAACCTACGGAACACTTCCGATATACCTTGTATTCTGTTTTATCGGAATTGTAAGGGGATTTATTTCTGCAGCCTTCCCGGCATTTATGTCGCAGATCGTACCTCGCGAGCATTATGCGAATTCAGCCACCTGGAATAGCAGTGTGTGGCATGTGGGAGCGGTTGTAGGACCTGCCGTTGCCGGCATCATCTGTGCAATCAGCTTTTCAGCAGCCTATACGGTGAATATTGTATTTATAGTATTAGCCATCTTTTCATTTATCTTCATCGCATCAAAACCCATTCCTCAAAAAGTTAAAAAGGAAACCCTGCAGCAAAGTTTAGCGGGAGGAATTAAATTTGTTTTCAGCAATCAAATTGTTTTGGGAGCCTTATCTTTAGATCTTTTTGCTGTTTTATTTGGCGGAGCTGTTGCAATGCTTCCTGCATTTGCAGGAGAAATATTATTTGTCGGACCGATGGAGCTGGGCTTTTTAAGAGCGAGTCCGGCTGTAGGAGCAATTGTCACCGCAATAATATTAGCGTACAAGCCCATAACAAAAAATGCTGGCCGGAATTTATTTTTGAACATTGCCTTGTTTGGCTTAGCCACGATCTTCTTTGCAGTTTCAACAAATTACTATTTATCGCTTTTCTTTTTATTTTTAACAGGAGCATTCGATAATGTAAGTGTAGTGATCAGGCACACGATCCTCCAACTTTCAACACCGGATGAAATGCGGGGAAGAGTATCCGCAGTAAACAGCATATTTATCGGTTCCTCCAACGAGATCGGAGGATTCGAATCCGGATTAGCTGCGAATGCATTGGGGCTGGTCCGCTCTGTCATATTTGGTGGTGTAATGACAATACTGATTGTTGCCGGAACGTATAAGATTGCGCCAAAGTTGAGGAAACTAGACTTAAAAAAGATCCAATAATTTTCTCGAACATAATCAAACCTGATTTTTTGTTATGAATTTGCATTTCATCATAGAGCTTAAATTAAAATTATGAAGAAGAGCAAATTAACGATTACTCATTAATTTGAGAAAACTAAGCATGTTTTTCTGGTCCTTGCCCCTAATAGGTTAATACAAAAGGAAAAAGTGAGGATTATAGATAAAATGAATGTAGAAATGCTGTTTGTTAATGGTGAAATTTACAGAAAATTAGACTAAAAGCCTTCAAATATCCCAAGCCCAAACAATGCAAAATCATACTTTACAGGGTCATAAGGGTCAAGTTCTCTTAAAGATTTATCCAGCTCTTCTAGTGCTTTCACATCGTTGTTTTTACGATTCAGCAAACCTAATTTACGTGCTACATTTCCAGAATGCACATCTAATGGACATGAAAGTTTAGATGGATTTATATCCCAAATACCGAAATCTACCCCTTTACTGTCTTTTCGACATAACCATCTAAGATTCATGTTAATTCTCTTTGCAACACTGCCTTTCAGAGGGTCAGCGACATGTTTTCTTGTTCGATGTGGATGTTCAATCTCAAAGAAAATTTTATTTAGTTCATGAATGGCTGGTTGCAATGAATCTTTTGTTTGGTACTTTATAAATATTGATTCTAATCCACCATGATTGGCATATATGTGTTGTAATGCTTTAATAAAATATTTAAAATCTTCACCATTAAATGTTCTATGAACAAATCCTTCAAGTCTTTCAAGTTGGGTTTCATTGTGCGACATTACAAAATCATAGGGTGAGTTGCCTAATAAATCCATCATTCGATGACCATTCTTAGTAATCATTTTACGATTCCCCCAAGCAATAGAAGATGCCAGAAAGCTAGCTATTTCAATATCTTGTTTTAAAGAGTAACGATGTGGAATGCTTATTGGGTCGGGTTCAATAAAGCCAACTGTATTGAATTCTTTAACTTTTTCATCTAAAAACTCTTTAAGTTCTAACTTAGTTAAACCCATATAGTATCGTTGATTTTTTATCTAACTAAGATAGTGCTTTTTATGCATACTGTTTTTACAACACTATTTATCCATACCTACATGTATTTGAGGTGGATGTATATTCCGGAAATGTTGCCAGGAAGCTCGGATTATTAAAACGTACTCAAAACGATTGGAAAGCTGTTGAAGAACTAACCGCTTCACTCCGCAAACTCGATACTAAAGATCCTGTAAAATACGATTTTGCTTTATTTGGATTGGGAGTCTTCGAGAAATTCTGATCGTTTCTCAAAGGCTTTTTTATCACTGCACTTAATTATCGTTTTTCCTTTTAAAAACATACAGTGAGAAAAAATGAGACTTCCTCCCTCCTCCACAAGCAACCTATTTTCAGTCAATTACAAAAGACACCTCGAAGAATGATCCAAGATGATCTATTTGTAAAAAACAATTACATCCTGCCAAACAACTTCAGTTGAGTGAGCTAAATCAAAACGCAAAGTGATTAAGATCACTTTCAAAACTACATAGGAAATATACTTTCACTATCAGACTTTCGATCAGCAATACTGTATCGCTATCGTGAACAAAAACAATAAAAAAAAGGATTAACTACAAATCATGTATTCAGTTTGGATGATATGGCTATTTAATGCTCATGCTTCAAAAGGGCTCAATAAAAAAGTATTGGATAAAATGGTTGTCAACGACTTTAAGGTACATTATTTATTAAAGCTCATCGCTTTCTGGCTGCTCTATTTCGCGCTTTTCAGAATACTTTTTGTAATTTATAATTACAGTGAAATTCCTCAGGGAGATTTTCTTGAAACCGGTAAAAGTTTTTTTTACGGATTGCGGCTAGATCTTTCTACAGCCTGCATTCTTATTTATGTTCCTTTCTTTTTATGGACCATTCAACAGTTCTTAAAAATCGAACGGATCTACCTGCTCAACCGATTTTATAATTACGGATTGATCATACTTGTGGCGGTATTGAGTATTGCAAATATGAAAATGTACGGTGAATGGGGTACTTTATTAAGTGCAAGAGCTTTAAAGTATTTGCTTTATCCAAGAGAAGCAATTTCTTTTATTTCAGTTGGATCATTATCGGTATTGTTATTATCGTGTATCCTCTTGGCATATGCCGGAATTTCCCTTTACAAAAAATTGTCTGCTAATTTTACTGCATCCAAAAGCAATACTAAAAAAATTATTGCAGAATCATTGCTGATCCCTTTATTGATTCTTGTAGGAAGCCGGGGAGGAATTCAACTGTCTCCAATTAATGAAAGCAATTCTTATTTTTCTACTGTTCAGATAAATAATCTGATCGCAACAAACAACATCTGGTATCTTGGACACAGTATCTTAGAAGCGAATGACACTAAAAATCCATATATTTTTTCGGAACCTGAAAAAGCAAAAATCCTGACCGCAGCGCTTTTCAAAAACACCTCAGATGTATCACAACCAATATTAAATACGAAGAAACCAAATATCGTATTTATTGTTCTGGAAAGCTGGACAGCAGATATTGTTGAGCGACTGGGAGGAGATAAAAACATCACACCACATTTTAATGAACTTACGAAAGAAGGTCTTTTATTTTCACAGATGTACGGGAGCGGTTTCCGAACCGAACAGGGACTCGTTTCTATCTTTAGCGGGTTCCCGGCACAACCTAATAATTCTATTGTCACGACACCAAGCAAAGCAGAACAATTACCTTCTCTTACGTCCATACTGGCGAAAGCAGGATACTCGAATTCATTTTATTACGGAGGAGAAATTGAGTTTGCGAATATAAAATCGTATTTGCTCCATTGTGATTTTGAAAAAATCATTGATAAAAATGATTTTCAGAAGAATCAACTAAACAGTAAATGGGGTGCGCATGATGAGTTTGTATTGGAGAAACAATTAGAAGGGTTAAAAAATGAACAGGAACCTTTTTGCTCCGTTGTGTTGACACTAAGTTCACATG